>CBDUOG010000086.1:0-6996 GCA_965368785.1 uncultured Gammaproteobacteria bacterium
GGAATATAGTAGTGGTCGTAATCCAGAGAGAGAATCACCTGACTGGCCTTGCCGACAATCTCCTCTCTGGGTATGAGGCCGTAATAGCGTGAGTCCGCGCTATGGTCTCTGTTGTCTCCCAGTACGAAGTACATACCCTGAGGCACCTGCCAGGTTCCATTTGAACGACTTGAATACAGCCCGTCGCTTGCCGACAGAATAGCGTGTTCAGGGCCATCAAATAGCAGCTCAGATAGTTTTTTCATTCCCGTATACGAGCGGCCGGGGCCGGCACCGACGTAAACGCCGTTGAGCCGGTAATTAACTGGTTTGCCGTTAATCGAAACCTTATTATCGGCCACCTGAATCAGGTCCCCCGGAAGTCCGATAATCCGCTTGATATAGTCGACCCCGGCATCCGGATCGTCGGCGCTTTCGCCCGGATAGCGAAATACGACCACATCGCCGCGCTCGGGCGCGCCTGTTTCGAATATCTTCTTATTCACCACAGGCAAACGTACGCCGTAGGCGAATTTGTTTACCAGAATAAAATCACCCACATGCAGCGTAGGCATCATTGAGCTCGACGGAATGCGAAACGGCTCAAAAAAGAAACTACGGAGTACCAGCACAAAAAGTAGCACGGGAAACAACGACCGGCTCCAGTCTACGATCACCGGTTCAGCGATTTCCTCGCCCTCTCTTTGCAGTACGGCGCGCGGGCGGGCAAAAATCAAATGATCAATGAGCCACACCAATCCGGCGATTAGAGTTAACGAGGTTAATATCAGGGCGAAGTCAAATTTCACGAAAATTCCTGTTCGGTCTATTTATTGTCTACTTGGAGCACGGCAAGAAACGCCTCTTGCGGAATCTCGACGCGGCCTACCTGCTTCATGCGCTTTTTGCCTTCTTTCTGTTTCTCAAGCAATTTTTTCTTACGCGATATGTCGCCGCCGTAGCATTTTGCGAGTACGTTCTTACGCAAGGCTTTGACGGTCGAGCGCGCAATCACTTGACTGCCGATGGCTGCCTGAATCGCAACGTCGAACATCTGACGCGGAATTAATTCGCGCATCTTCTCGGCTACATCTCTGCCTCTGCGATCGGCGTGACTGCGGTGGCAGATAACCGATAATGCATCGACTTTATCACCGTTAATTAGCGTGTCAACGCGCACGAACGGGCCGGCATCAAAGCGCAGGAAATGGTAGTCGAGTGAGGCGTAACCGCGAGATACGGATTTCAGACGATCGAAGAAGTCGAGCACGACTTCGGCCATCGGCATTTCATAGCTGATCTGTACCTGGGAGCCCAGATAATTAATCCCCAGTTGCGATCCGCGTTTTTCTTCACACAACTTGATGACATTTCCGACGTAGTCCGGCGGCGTCAGAATATTCGCGCGAATGATCGGCTCGCGGATCTCTTCAATCTTATTGGCTGGCGGCAGACGTGACGGGTTATCTAATGGCACAACCTGTCCGTCGGTCTGCAAAATTTGATAAATAACGGTTGGAGCAGTCGTGATCAGATTGATGTCGTACTCGCGCTCAAGGCGCTCCTGCACAATTTCCATATGCAGCATGCCCAGGAATCCGCAACGAAAACCAAAGCCCATCGCCTCTGATGACTCAGGTTCGAACTGCAATGCAGCATCATTCAAGCGCAACTTTTCAAGCGCCTCGCGCAGGCTCGGATAATCGTCGGCATCAACGGGGAACAAACCAGCAAAGACCCGCGGCTGCATTTGCTGAAAACCGGGCAACGGCTTTTCCGCCGGGTTTTTGGTGTGGGTCAAGGTATCGCCAACCGGCGCGCCGTGAACGTCTTTGATCGACGCGGTTACCCAACCCACTTCACCCGGATTTAGCGCATCTTTGACTTTGCGCTTGGGCGTAAACACGCCGACATTGTCTATTTCATGACTTCTGCCGGTAGACATCACCAGTATCTTGTCCCCTTTGGTAATGGTGCCCTGCATAACACGAACCAGAGAAACCACACCGAGGTAGCTATCGAACCACGAGTCGATAATCAGGGCCTGCAATCGATCGGTCTCGCGAGGTTGCGGCGGTGGAATCCGCTGAACAATAGCCTCCAATACGTCCACAACATTCAGGCCAGTCTTGGCACTGATCGAGATCGCCTCGGATGCATCAATGCCGATGACTGTCTCAATCTCTTCGCGCACACGTTCCGGATCAGCAGTCGGCAAATCAATCTTGTTTAACACCGGCACCACTTCCAGCCCCTGCTCTACGGCGGTATAGCAGTTCGCCACGGACTGCGCTTCCACGCCCTGTGCCGCATCAACCACCAGCAATGCACCTTCACAGGCGGCCAGAGAGCGACTGACTTCATAAGAGAAATCGACGTGGCCCGGGGTGTCAATAAAATTAAGCTGATAGACCGTGCCGTCTTTGGCCGTATACGGCAACGAGACCGATTGGGCCTTGATGGTAATACCGCGTTCACGCTCAATGGGATTGGAGTCGAGCACCTGAGCTTCCATCTCACGGTCGGCCAAACCGCCGCATAACTGAATGATGCGATCGGCCAGAGTCGATTTGCCATGGTCGACATGGGCAATGATGGAGAAGTTACGAATGTGCTGCATGAAAAGGTGCGCTCAGAATGTGACAGCTAAGCGCACCATTATCGCACAGTCGCCGGATTGATTAGGGTATCGGGACAAGGACAAATCCAGTACTGACCGTGCTGCGGATCAATAAACGCGCTACGGAGCCCGACTTAAGCGCGGAGATCGCTGAACGGTAATCGGTGGCAGACCCGACCGGCCGACCGTTAACGGACAATAAAATGTCTCCGGCACTGAGCCCGGCACGGGCTGAGATAGCTGAATTGATCGCCTTAATCCTCATGCCCTCACCCGAAGCCAGGCGCAATTGCCTGCGCTCCGCTGAGCTCAACGCCTCCATTTCCAAGCCTAGGGGATCGGGTTGAATGGTTTGAGCTGATTCGGGCCGGGCGCTAGCTGCCGAGGCTACGGCTTCATCTAGCGCATCCAGCGTGACGGCCAATTTAACCTTGCGGCCTGAGCGCATCAGCCCCACAGTGGCCTTCTGCCCGGGCGCCAGCGAACCAACCAATGGCGGCAAGTCTGAGGCGCGAACAACCGGCTTGCCGTTGAACTCAGTAATTACGTCACCCGGCAGAATTCCTGCACGTGCCGCAGCACTCTCATTATTAACGCTTGTGACGTGCGCCCCGGAAGCTACCGGTAGCTTCAGCTCAACGGCGCGCTCCCGGCTGACTTCGGAAATATTCACGCCCAACACACCCCGGCGCACCTTTCCGTCAGCCTTAAGTTGCGACACCACATTCATAGCGGTCTCGATCGGTATAGCAAAACTCAGGCCCATGTATGCGCCGGTAATGCTGAATATCTGCGAATTTACGCCGACGACATCGCCGTCCGAGCTAAGCAGCGGTCCACCGGAATTGCCGCGGTTGATTGCAACATCGGTTTGAATAAAGGGGACATAGCGTTGTGACGGGTCCATGCTGCGTCGACCGGTGCCACTGACCACGCCAGCGGTCACCGAATACTCGTAACCAAACGGCGAACCAATCGCAATTACCCACTGCCCCGCTTTAAGCTCATCGGAGTTGCCCAGTCGCAAAAATGGCAGGCCCGCCCCATCCACTTTTAATAACGCGATATCCGATGCCTGATCGCTACCCACCAGATTCGCACTTAACTCTCGGCGATCGGAGAAACGGACGATAATATTATTGGCGCCGGCGACCACATGGTGGTTGGTAATGATGTAGCCGTCGGCGCTAATCATAAACCCGGAACCAAACGAGGTTTGTCCACGCGGCTGTGGCTGAGGAGTGGGTTGTGGCGGCATGTCCTGACCGAAGAATCGGCGGAAAAACTCCTGAACTTGCGGGTCTGCTGCCTGCTGCGTCAACTGCGTATCACTACGCATTTCTGCTTCGATATTAACCACCGCCGGACTCACTCGATCAACCAGAACGGTGAAGTCGGGCAAAGTGCCTTGTGCGAATGCTATCGACGAAAACAAAAACAAGCCCAAAGCTGCTGACAACAGCCGCATATATCTAGACATCATTGTTGAACTTCCTCCAATTGACAGATTTCACATTGACCTCTTTCGCAAATCGAAAGTTCCTGCTTGCTCGGCTCCCGCGAGAAAAACAGCCCGATCATTAATCCAGCTGCACCGGCTAGTATCGAAAAAACATTCTCATGTCCTATCTGGCTACCCAACCATGCACCAACGACCGCACCAATCAGCAATCCCAATAGGGGCCGACCATAGCCGCGCAAAGCCTCAGTCAATAAGTACCGATCAGACAAAATGACGCAAACGCGCTGTCCGGATTCAACTCGATGATTGGGCTTGAGTTTGATTTCCACTTCGGGAAATAAGGCCTGGTCAGTAAGAATCAAGCTGCAACGGCCGCCGCAGCCTAGTTGGCAATCCCGGCATCTCTCATCGAGCATGCGCACACGCAAGCCGCCTTCAAAGACCTGCACGACTTCCGCGCGTCTGATGGCCATGGGACTATTTTGATCCGCTCGTAGCGGCGCTCAGCTTTAGAAACTGTTCAAGACCGGCTTCTGGTAGCTTGCCGACCGCCATTACGCGCACGCCGTCACTCCATTGCGCCAAGGCGAGCATTGCACCACGGCGAGTTACGGAGCGACCGCGTTCATTGCTTGCGATCGACTCAACATAAACCGAGGCGCTTGCCAGACCATCACTGTACAGAAGCTGTAGCGCCTCTCCGCGACTGCGCGCCGCTTTAAGTGAGAAGCCCTCAGGTGGCTTTGCCACTTGCCACGCTGGAGCCGCCGATTGCTCCGAGTGTTCCGGAAAGGAGCCTACCTCGGTACTCGCCAGCACGCTCTGCGGCAGGGAAGGTTCAAGGTTCTCAACATTTGGCGGGATACCCAGCTCGAGTTCTAGAAACGCCAATTTTTCCAAGGCCGTTCCACTAACATCCGTTAGCTCAACCTGGAGCGGAAACCCGGTATCCACTTCCAGCCACAAACGGTGCCCGTAACGCGCCCGATCGCGCGGCAAAACAGAAATAACTTTAGCCTTCAGCCCGGCTACGCGGCCGTCGCCAATGACTTGTGCATGGTATTGGCCCATCTCGTCGATTAGTGAAATCGCCAGGGCCGGACTCCATGACCCGCTTACGTCGCGCTCGTAGAACACCGGTTTGTCTTGTGCATCGGTCGTGCCAACACAGACCACCCCGTCGGACGTCCGAATCACCTCGCGTGGCTTGCCACTCAGTGTGATTAATCGCTCTCGCTCGCTACCGTCTTTGAAAAAGTGAAAAACTTTCAAGGTTTCCATCTTGCCATCGGCAACGTGGACCATGGTCCCTGAGTAGTTGAGTTCTCGCAGTGCCGGGCCAACCTTCTGCAACCAATCAGCCGCAGGCAAGGCCAATACCTGACCTGAGATCAGGGCCCAAAACAGGATTGTCCGCACAAAAACACTAATCACAAGACACGCTCATCAACGCGCTCTTTGGGCCGATTCAGCCCCGGCATTCACGACGCCATCGCTGCGACTGCTGATGACGTCGACATAGGGCATAAAACTAGGCAGCCCGTTGCTGTGCGCAAACTCATTGTGACGAACCAGATATGGCTCAATATTATCGGCGGTCAAGCCAACTCCGGCGACCGGATTTTGCGTTCTCGGCCAAGGCCGGTTCGGCACATCGGGAAACTCTGTTGACGCCGAAGACGCCATCAATAATGCTTCTGATTTGAGCTCTGCCAAACGCGCACTCAGATTCTGTTCCGATTCGGGCGCCTGCGGAGATCCCAACTGATTTGGCAACAACGCAATACCGACCACGATTGCCGCAGCCACGGCGGCAAACCAGGTACCGAAGCTTCCGACCGACCGTGCGGGGCCATCGCCAAGCGCCGACTGCACGCGCGCGGAGAAATCGTCGGGCAACCGCATGATCGGCTGCCGCTGGATGCAGGTTGAAATGAGCTGCCATCGTTCATAACGGCTGCACAGGCCATCGTCATGCTCCATGCGTTTAATCAAAAACCGCGCCTGATCAAACGGCAATTCGCCATCCATTAGTTGGCTAAGCTGTTCCAATAATGGCTTGTCGTCTTTTTTCATGACTAATTCCGTTGCTTATCTAATAAGGGGCTGAGTGCATGATCGATCGCCTCACGCGCACGAAATATCCGGGAGCGGACTGTGCCGATTGGGCACTCCATCGCTTCGGCTATTTCCTCGTAGGACAGTCCGTCGACCTCTCGTAATACGATGGCCTGGCGCAAATCCGGCGGCAAAGCGTCAATACTCCGCGACACTACACGCTCTATTTCCTGCCGCAACAGCTCATGCTCTGGCGTATCGGGGTTCTGCAGCCGAAAGTCGGCGGTTACTGTCGCCGGGTCGCCTAAATCAACATCGTCTGCGGGCGGCCTGCGATTTTGTGCCATAAGAAAATTTTTCGAAGTATTCACTGCAATCCGATAAAGCCAAGTATAAAACTGCGCTTCACCACGGAAATTTCCAATGGCCCGCCAGGCGCGAATAAATGTTTCCTGCACCACATCCTGCGCCTCGCCAAAATCGGGCACGTACCGCGAAACAACCGCAGCAATGCGATGCTGATACTTACGCACCAGCAAGTCGTAGGCCATGCGATCTCCTCGCTGGACCTTCCTAACCAATTTTGCGTCTAATTCATCATTGCCCATCGGGGCCGCGGCTCCTTGCATTTCTAGCGACCTTTGTGGGGAACGCTGTCTATGACTGTATGCATTAGCGAAAGTTCCGGAAACTGAATTGACCCAAACCCCTATAAACCGGATGATTAGCCTACCCTACCCCATCGTATGGAGCGACGCATGTTTGAAGGCTTGCGCTTAAATCACTGGAAAAGCCAAATCCGTGATGACGGTTACCTTTTATTGTTCCTGGACCGCAAGGACTCTGCGGTCAACGCGCTGCACAGCGATATTCTGGA
>CBDUOG010000087.1:0-6961 GCA_965368785.1 uncultured Gammaproteobacteria bacterium
GGTATCGGCGATAAAGTCGTGCAAGGCGCGCTTCTTCTCGGTGAAGCCGGCCATCATGAAACCGATGTAAAGAGTCAGGTAACTCAGCGCTGCCAAAAACCAGCGTGCGACTGCATGGCCGAATCCTATACGGCCACCATCACCGGAAGTGACTTTAATACTGAGCGCCAATTTGCCCAGCGTTGCCTGATGCTTCGAGCTTTCCATCCCCGCGTAATAACCGCCATAGAGCACAATCCATAGTGGAATCCACAGGCCAATGAACGTCATTGTGAGCGTGTCTTCACTGAAGTCAGCCGCTGCGCCGATCACGACCGCAAAAATCAAAATTAAAATGATGAAATAACTGACCAGCGTCAGAAGGATCGAATCAATGACAAACGCCGACCAGCGTCGCCAGAAACCGGCGTACACCACTTCGGCTGCAGCCTTAGGTTTGTCTGAGCTTGTGGATGATGAAACTGGGCCGTGTGTTGGCGGTACTGCAGGCGGTACCTGCGCGGTTGAAGCGCTGGTGCCGACATCAAAGTGCTGCTGTGCAGGTTGCCAATCGGCCATGCCTTCGCACCAGACCAGGGTGTCGGCATGGATCTGGTCTGAACGGATCAGGGTCGAGATTTCATCTTGGGTCAGCGGACCCTGTCGATTGCTTTGAGCATCGACGTAAAACCACAGGTTTGTATTCACGATTTTCCTTTAATACGCTGCGGCAAGTGGCGTATGCCCCGCGGCAGTTAAATTCCTTAATGCAGGCGCTCGGCCTCACCCTCAATCATCTGGCTTTCCATCCACGCATAAGCCGCTTCCGAACCGGGCTGATTGAAAAGCACCATTAAGATGACCCATTTGAGGTCGTCCAGATCGATACATTCCTGATCCAGCGCCATAACCCGGTCCAGAATCAACTCGCGCTGATCCGCACTGATCACCGCCGAGTGCTCCAGGAACATCAAAAAGCCGATGCCATCCGGGTCCAATCGCTCGCATTCGGGCGTCGAAAAAATACGTACCGGACCCATATCGCCGGGCAGGCGTGGGCTGGTCGGTCGGTGTACGGACAGTTCTTCAAGCCAGTCGAAGGCACGGTTGATTTCGCTCGGGGCGAAACCGGCTTCAATTAACGAATGTTGGAGGGAGTCGCGGTCACGAATCAGGTCAGCGTCTTCGTTGAAGTAGTTCTCAAATAAATAAAGAAGGACATCAAGAATGGTTTCTTTCATTTCCTATTACCCGCGCCAGTCGGTGGCGCTTCCAGAAATTGACCTTTTCGGCTGAATCGACCCAGAGAGCGCTCGACCCAGCCTTCCAGCTCCATGGTGAGGAGAATGGACGACAGGGCCTCTGCCGTCAATCCCGTTTGCTCGGTCAAATACTCAAAATCTGGGGTTTCATCGGCCAATAAGTCCCATATCTTGTGTTGTTCAGGGTTTTCGAACCTGGGCTGGGGGCCGTCGGGCAGGCGCGCCTTAATCTCGCCGGCTAAAGAGATTCCAAGATTTTGCAGATGCGGCAGGATGTCTGCGGGACCCTCAACCAGATGCGCACCATCGCGCAAGAGCTGATGCGCGCCGCGATGAGTAGGAATCCGGACGGAGCCGGGAATCGCAAACACCTCGCGGCCTGCCTCAGCTGCCAGCCGCGCGGTAATCAAGGCGCCTGAGCGCAACCGTGCCTCAATCACCAAGGTGCCCAGGGTCAGACCGGCGATGATCCGGTTGCGTGACGGAAAGTACTCGCGGCGCGGGCCGGTGCCCGGAAAGTGTTCGCTGATCACCGCGCCGTGTTCGGCCACTTCTGCGCACAGGGCTTGGTGGAATTTCGGATAGCAGCGATCCGGCCCCGTGGCAATTACCGCAATGGTTCGACCACTGCGCAGCGCGCCACGATGCGCAGCGGCGTCAACACCTTGAGCCAGGCCGCTGGTGACGATCAAACCGGACCGGGCTAACTCGCAAGCCATTTGCGCGGCGATGCTCTGGCCGTAGGCCCCGGCGTTGCGCGAGCCTACGATGGCCAGTTGCGGCTGCCACAAAACGCTGGGGTCGCCCGAGCAAAATAGCGCCGCCGGTGGACTTGCCGATTGCGCAAGCAGCGCCGGGTAGGCCGGGTCACCGTATGCGATGAGATGATGCGTCGAGGACTGATCCAGCCACTTCAGGTCCGCCGCAATTGTTGCCGTGTTGGCCGCGCCTAAAGCCGAGATTTCTTCGGGCCGGGCGCCAGCGGCCGACCATGCAGCCGACCCGGCATCGTACGCAGCGCTCGCGCTCGCGTGCCGCGCGAGGAGGTCACGCAGCCAGCTGCGGCGCTTGCTGCAACGTAGAAAAAACAAAAGGGCGCTGGTGTTATCCATCGCCCTTGAGTGTGCCGCGCGCGGGCGCGCAGCGATGTAAGAAATAATCAGTCAGTCGCGTCAGGATGTTTGATTAAATCGCCGATATCCACCGGACGAATACTCTCCATTACCAGTCCATAGCTGACTTTATCAAAAGTGCGGAAAACCAGAACATGCGCGGCATATTCGTCGGGCAACTGCACCTTGTCGAAATTGGCCATGATCGGCATGCCATTGGCTATACGGTCAGATTTTTCTTCGCCCGGACTCCAAATCGAGAACACCGTGCCATTGTCAATTCCGTCGGCGCTGCCCACCGATAGGGCAACCACCGAACGAGCGCCGCCAAACAACGATTGGTCGGTGACCGCAATGATGCGCGCGTTCTCGCCAATCGCAGCCGGAGCATGCGGGAAGTATTCAGCGTCATACGGATTGTTATCGGCCGGCAACAGGCGATCACCCTCGCGCGCTTCGCGGTTTTCATCAACCAGCACCAGGGTGCTGATATCGCCGCCGGTGCGGGTTACCCGCGCACGTGTTTGATGATGCACTTCAATGCCTAAATCGGTCTTGCCTTTCTTCTTGCCGAGGCGCGACCAGGGCATGGTCCAGCCAATTGCTGTATTGCCACGATCATTGAGCGTGTCGCGCAGCGTGTTGAGGCGGCGATCATTGCTTGACGAAAAGTCTTCGGTCGGTCGCACGACACTGTATTCGTCGCCCACTTGCGCGCCGCTTAATCCGCGAACATAAATTAACTGTCCGGCGGTACTGCGCAGGCGGCCTTCTTCCACACCCACCACATAGGGCAGGCTCTTGATTTCATTGAGCACCGAGAGCTCACGCAGGAACGGCTCGATATCCTGCAAGTTAATCGCGCTGATGCCCGGCTCACTGCGCACTTCAGGCTGGGCGCCCGGCGTGGTGCGAATAACCGGCTTGCCGTCGAGGTAAGCCAGAGATATCTGATCACCCGGATAAATACGGTGCGGGTTCTCGATATGCGGGTTGGCCTGCCAGATTTCCGGCCACAACCACGGCTTGGTTAAGAAGCGTCCCGCAATATCCCAAAGGGTGTCCCCGCTGACGACCGTATAGGTCTGCGGATGGTCCTTTTTCAGCTCCTGAGCGGCAACAAAGCCGGCTACCGTGAGCAAAAATGCGGCCGAAACTAAACAAATTCGTTTAAACATGGCGGCTATCCATCTGATTCAAAAGCACATGTATCGGCACTATAGCCCAAAAACACTACGGTTTGGCAAGCCAATAGCAGGTTAAAATGTCCTGAATGGCAATTCGGCCGTGCCCATACCCCTGAAAATACTCATGTCCAAGCTCACAATACTCCGATTTCCCGATCCGCGGTTACGCACTGTGGCCAAGCCTGTCAGCGACTTTGGCGGCCCGCTGCAAACCCTTATCGACGATATGTTCGAAACCATGTACGACGCGCCCGGTGTGGGTCTGGCGGCAACACAAGTGGATTTTCATGAGCGCTTGCTGGTGATGGACGTTACCGAAGACAAATCCCGGCCATTAGTTTTAATCAATCCGGAAATTGTCGAAAGTGACGGCTATCAAACTTATGAAGAAGGATGTTTGTCCGTACCCGGTATTTATGCCGAAGTAAAACGTGCAAACAGCATCACGGTGCGCGCGCTGGATCGTCACGGCAAGCCGCAGGAATTAACGGCAGACGGATTACTCGCGGTGTGTATTCAGCACGAGATCGATCATCTGGAAGGCAAGGTCTTCGTTGATTACCTGAGCCCGCTTAAGCGCGAGATGGTGAAAAAGAAACTCGCCAAGCAAGCCAAGCTCGACGGTAGCGGCGACGAATGAGTTTACGAATTGTCTTCGCCGGTACACCCGAATTTGCGGTGCCTTGCTTTAGCGCGGCTCAGGCGAAAAAAGAAGTGGTCGCGGTGTACACGCAGCCCGACCGCCCGGCCGGTCGCGGCCGGGCAATGCAATCCTCACCCGTGAAACAAGCGGCACTGGCCGCAGGCATCGAAATCTTTCAGCCGGAAAAACTGCGCAACGCCGAGGCGATTGAACAGCTGCGCGCGCTCAAACCGGATTTGATGATTGTGGTGGCTTATGGGCTGATTCTGCCGCAGGCAGTGCTCGATATACCGCGTTTTGGCTGTTGGAATGTGCACGCCTCCTTGTTGCCGCGCTGGCGCGGTGCGGCGCCCATTCAGCGCGCGATTGAGGCCGGCGATCAGCGCACGGGTGTGTGTCTGATGCAAATGGAAAAAGGCCTGGACACCGGGCCGGTGCTGTTGCAGTTGGAACACGAAATCAGAGCCGATGAAACGGCGGCAAGTTTGCACGACGCGCTGGCGCAACTCGGTGCGCAAGTCATCAGCGATGGCTTGGGATTATTACGCGCCGGTTTGTTGCCCAAGCCTCAGGTGCAAGCTGCCGACGGCATCAGCTATGCCCACAAAATTGAAAAAAGCGAAGCGCGTATTGATTGGCAGGCCGATGCTGAAACCATTGCGCGCAAAGTGCGCGCATTTTATTCATGGCCGATCGCTGAGGCGCAATTAGGCGGTGAACGCGTGCGCATTCACGCCGCACAGGCATTGCAGCAAAGTCACCAGCAGCAAGCCGGCGATATTATTGCGATGAATAAATCCGGCATTGACGTCGCCTGTGGCGAAGGCGTCTTGCGCATCACTTTGCTGCAGCGCGAAGGCGGAAAAGCAATTCGCGCGGCCGATTATGTCAACGCGATGGCGAACAAATGACCAACAAAAGCGGCGCCGATTTGCGTGCTACCGCAGCAACCATCATTGAGCTGGTGGTCGAACAGGGGCGATCGCTTAAGTCGGTGTTGGCCCAGCACATAGATCGATTTGAAGATTCGCGGGACCGCGCATTACTTGAGTCGATTTGCTTCAACGCGAGTCGCCACTACCGTCGATACCAGTGGATTTTTTCATCGTGGTTAGCCAAGCCCTTGCCGAAAAATGCGAGCCTACCGCGCGCTTTGTTTGCCGTTGGCCTGGCACAAATTGATGAGATGAAGCTGCCGCCGCATGCCGCGGTCGCCACGACCATCGATGCGGCAAAAATCTTACGCCAGCATAAATACTCAGGCCTGCTTAATGCCCTGCTGCGCCGTGCCCTGCGCGATGGATTGCCGGCATCACCGTATTTGGCGGTGCAAAGCAGTCATCCGGATTGGTTGTATACCGCGCTGCATAAGGACTGGCCTGAAGACCTGGCGGCCATTCTGGAGCAAAACAATCAGGCTGCGCCGATGGCGGTACGGGTCAATTCGACGGTAAGCACGCGCGCTGAATTTGTGCGCGACTGCGCCGACGCTGGCGTGGACGTTATCGCCCATGAATGCGCAAATGAAGCGGTGATCGTGCAGCAGCGCATTTCACCCACCGTTCTGCCCGGCTGGGATCGCGGTAGCGTGGCCGTGCAGGACATTTCTGCCCAGTTAGCGGTGCAGGCCATGGGCGATTTGCAAGGTATGCGGGTACTGGATGCCTGCGCGGCACCGGGTGGCAAAACCATGCAGCTTTTAGCTCAGCAAGGAACCCATGTTGTGGCGCTGGACGTGGATGCGCACCGCTTAGAGCGGGTGGCGCAATCCGTGCAGCGTCTGCATTTAGACAGCACCCGCCTGCATTTGCTTGCCGCCGATGCCGCGCAGCCTGATCAATGGTTCGACGGGCAGCTGTTTGATGCTGTTTTGCTCGATGCGCCGTGTTCGGCGACCGGCATTATCCGGCGTCAACCCGATATCAAATGGCATCGCAGCGCCGAGGACGTCCAAAAGCTCTGTTCGATTCAGGCGCAACTGCTTACGGCGCTCTGGAAGACGCTCAAGCCGGGCGGGCTTATGCTGTACAGCACCTGCTCGGTGCTGCGGGCGGAAAATGCGGAGCAGATTCGCCAATTTTGCCAATCCCATGGCGATGCGCTGCTAGAGCCCCTGCCCGAAATGTTCGGTCGCGACTGTCAGTGGGGCAGTCAGCGCCTCCCGGGCGAGGATTTTGGCGACGGATTTTTCTATGCGCGACTACGCAAAGCTGAACAAAATTCGCGTTAACCCAATAGCCACGCGGCTTGCAGGCATTTGTAAATAAATCGTTACACATCAAGACCTTAAATTACACTTGCGTTCCCTAAATTCGGGGCGTAGCGTGTAGTTGTATTCACCGTTTCTCTCGGGTGCCGCAAGCAACATGTGCACACATTTACTCAACTTCGACGTCGACCCAAATGCACGGGTTCACGTGGCTGAGCGAGAACACGAATTTCACGGAGCCAGGTTCAATTGAACCTGGCTTTTTTATTCCCCTAAGTAAAAGGAGAGCTCAATGTTTGAAGGAATGCCACAATCGGACATGGAAGCCCTATTGCAGTCAAATACTGAATTCCGTCAGCTTTATCACCGACATCAACAGCTCGATTCGCAGGTACTCAATGCGGAATTGGGCGTGCAACCGGTAGAGCACGTGCGACTCATCCGGATGAAGAAAGAAAAACTCGCCGCCAAGGAGCGATTAATTCGAATGGCATCGAGCCACTAAGCACTAACCCCCCGCGATTAACCCGACGGGGGCGGATGCATTACGTCCCCGTCGCTGTTTGTGC
>CBDUOG010000088.1:0-6837 GCA_965368785.1 uncultured Gammaproteobacteria bacterium
ATCCCAAAGCTGTTGCCGCATGCGTGGTTACGCCGGCCAGAGCTTCCATTGGCGTCAAGTTGAAGTGCGTGCAGGCCATACTCATCGCCAAAGGCAGTGAGAGTAATGGCGAGGTACCTGGATTCATATCGGTGGCCACCGCCATGGGCACGCCAAGTTCGCGGAACTTGGCAATTGGTGGACGCTGCTGTTCGCGCAAGCAGTGAAACGCACCGGGTAACAACACCGCCACCGTCCCGGCTTGCTGCATTCTGGCAACGGCTGCTGCATCGGTGTATTCCACGTGGTCTGCCGACAATCCGGCAAATTCTGCAGTCAGTGCGGCACCGCCAAGATTGCTCAATTGGTCCGCATGCAATTTAACCGGCAGTCCCAAACCCTTTGCGCATGCAAAAACCCGGTGGATTTGCGCGGGGCTGAATCCGATGCCCTCGCAGAAGCCATCGACCGCATCGATCAAGCCTTCTTGTTGTAGCACCGCCATCCACTCACACACCGCATCGATATATGCATCAGCGCGACCCGTAAACTCCGGCGGTACTGCATGCGCTGCAAGGTATGTTGTGCGCACAGTGAGTCCGAGTTTTTTGCCGATTTGTCGGGCGACGCGGAGCATTTTTCTTTCGGTTTCTAAGTCCAGCCCGTAGCCTGATTTAATCTCGATACAACTCACGCCCTGCGCCATGAGTACGCGTGCACGGGCAAGTGATTCGTCGAATAACCCGGCTTCGCTTGCCTGGCGTGTGGCAGTCACGGTTGATCGGATGCCACCACCTTGCTTCGTAATCTCTTCGTAGCTCACACCTTCGAGGCGCCGCTCAAACTCCGTCGCGCGATCGCCGGCAAACACTAAGTGGGTATGGCAGTCGATCAGGCCCGGTGTAACTAAGTTGCCATCGGCGTTGTAGTGCACCGTGTGCGGCCCGCTGAGTACTGATGGTAGTTCGGACTTGGGCCCGGCAAAAATGATCCGGCCCTCGCGCCAGGCCACGACAGCGTCGCTCATGACCTGTGTGGCGCTACCTTGAGCCATGGTCAGTAGACGGGCGTTCTGTATCAGGGCGTCACAAGCTGTTTCGGCATTCATCTAGGCGTGCTCTCGGCATCCGGTAGTTTTGATTTTGCCCTTATTAGGGGACAATGTGTCATGGCACTTTATAACGCGGCGCATATTTGGCAAAACGATGCTTGGCAGCGCAGCGCCACCGATCGTGCCAGCTTTGCGGTCGATGTGCATGGGCGCTATGTCGATCCGGGTCGGGATTCCGGTGAATACCTAGGCCAGTGGTTGCTTCCGGGTGTGTGCAATAGCCATAGTCATGCGTTCCAACGCGCAATGTCTGGACTGGCTGAACGGCAGCACGATCCAAGCGATAGTTTTTGGACGTGGCGCGAGCTGATGTATCGCTATGCGCAGAAGATCACACCGCAGATCATGTATGCGATTGCTTCGCAGCTGTATGCCGAAATGCTTGAAGCAGGCTACACCAGTGTGTGTGAATTTCACTATATCCACCATCAAGCCGACGGCCGGCCCTATGTCGAGCCGGCAGAAATGTCCAACGCGCTCATTGCCGCAGCCCGCGATGTCGGCATTCGTATGACTCTGCTGCCGGTTTTATATCGGCAGGGCGGATTTGACGGGAGGGCCCTGAGCGATCGCCAGCGGCGTTTTGGCAACACGATTGATGAGTACTTGTCCCTACTGCAAAGTTTGCGTCAGCAGCGCAGCGACATGCTGAATATCGGTGTTGCCTTTCATAGTCTGCGTGCGGTGTCGGCAGAAGATATGCGCACCGTATGTGCCGAGCTTGCCGGGCAGGAATTGCCAATCCACATTCATATCGCCGAGCAGCAAGCCGAGCTTGTCGATTGCCAGGACGTATTGGGTGCGCGGCCGGTGCAGTGGTTGCTCAGTGAGTTTCCGGTGGATCATCGTTGGACTCTGGTACATGCCACGCACGTTGACTCAAAGGAAATTCAGGGCATCGTAAATGCCGGAGCGTCGGTCGCATTGTGTCCGACCACCGAAGCGAATTTAGGCGACGGTATTTTTCCACTGGCGGATTTTTTGGCAGCTGGTGGCAGTTTTAGCGTGGGTAGCGACAGCAACGTGTCAGTGAGTTTGATTGAAGAGCTGCGTTGGCTTGAATATGGGCAGCGTTTGCAGCATCAACGTCGCAATATTGCGGCAAGCGCGGATATGCCCAGTACTGCCGAGCGGCTCTATCGGACTGCTCTACACGGTGGCGTTCAGGCGGCTATGAATGAGAGTGGATCCATCGCCAATGGCCAACTCGCTGACTTTATCGTGCTTAACGATCATGCTCCGGCGCTGCTCGCAGCGCGAGCAGAAAATGTGCTGGACCGGATGATTTTTGCCGGCAATCAGAGTTTAGTTCGAAATACCTATGTCGGGGGTCATTGCCGGGTGGAAAATGGCCGGCACGTGAACCGCGAACACATCTGGAAAAACTTTCAGTCGGCCTATCTGGATTTGATGGGCTGAGATTTGCGACCAAGTAATCGACTGATCATACGAACAAAAGCGTGCCAGTAGGGCTTAAGTACTTTCCAAATTCCGCCTTGTTGCATAAACAATCGGTACAGCACCGGAATTACCAATAGGGTGAGTGCAGTCGAGAAGGCTAAGCCCCAAACGATGCTGGCCGCTACCGGGCCCCAAATAAGCGACTTGCCGCCCAAGCCGACGGCCAAAGAAAACAGTCCGGCGATTGTTGTGCCGGTCGTGATTAAGATCGCGATAACCCGTCTTCTCGCCGCATAAACGGTGGCATGCAGCACCCGCATACCCGAAGCGACCCGATCATTGGCCGCGCTAATCAACACAATCGCTGCATTAACCGCAATGCCCATCAGTGCGACGGTACCGTACATGGTGAAAAGCGACATTGGATTGCGCGAAACGATCAATCCCAACGTGACGCCGGTGAGCGCTAAAAACACCGTGGTTAGAATCATCAGTGGCTGAAAGTAGCTCTTAAACTGCGCGGCAAGAATGATGTAGATCAGGCCGATGCCGAGCAAAAAGAATGGCCCCATAGCTCGTTGCGATTCCAAAATATCATCCAGTACGCCGGAGAAATCGAGGTCCGCATTCGGATGCTGCGTGCGGATGTTCTGCCACTCTTCAACAAGCCGTCGATTTGCCAGGTCGGTACTGATTTGATCCGAATCCAGATCGGCTTCAATGCTAATTGATCGGCGCAAATTCCAGTGATGAATAATGCCCGCGCTGCGACGTTCGCTGGCACGGACCAGATTGCCCAGCGGCATGCTGCGACCTGAGGGAAGGGTGATTGGGTCATTCAGTATGGCGCGGACATCGTGATCGCTTTGGCGTAGCCCGCGAACCCGGAGCTCCAGTTTTTCACCGGCATCTCTTAAGTCCGCAATTATTTCGCCATCCAGATGCAGGCGGATTAATCGCGCAACCATGCCCGGTTCGAGCCCTGCTTTGCGTGCAGCATCTACATCAACTTCTAAACTCAATTCATTGCGTCCCGGCGATCGATCATCGGTGATATTGCTGGCGCCGGGAAAACCGCGAACAATTTGTTTGACCGCCTCAGCGGCAGCGAATAATTCTTGATCATTATCGCCGCGGACTTTGACGCTGAAGTCACGGCCGGCGGGTGGGCCACCGGTTAATTTGAAATAGGAGATTTCACCGTCACCACGATAAGCATTTGTCGCATCGTCGATGCTCGCAAGAATCTCGTCGTAGCTGCGCATTTCGGCGGCATCCGGATTTAGCGAGACAATGACTTGTCCATAGCGATTACCGAACTTTGGTTCGATGTCGGTGAACTTAACTCCGGCGACAGACACTACGCTACGGGCTTCGCCCTCGCGCAAGCCGTCTCGGACCAATTGTTCAACGTCCATGGTCGAGCTCAGTGTGTCTTCGATGGCTGACTTGGCAGGCATATCCAAGTTGACGTAGTACACACGTATTGGATCGAACGCGAAGAATTCAAATTTGAGTGGGCCCATCGAGTGCACGGCGCCGTAATATGCCGCGATCAGAGAGCCGACAAACAGTAGTAGGGCGGTTAGCAGGTAGCGTCCGGGCTTTCTGAGCACGCTGATCAGCCAGCGGGTGTAATTGACCCGCACCCAATGGGTGGCGCGCTCGCGAATCTTCTGGCTGCGACTGCTGCGAATCGCCGATGCGCCCATGGTCGTAACGTGCGCCGGTAGCATCCAGATGGCTTCGACCAGACTAACCGCTAGGCCGACTGTCACCACTAGCGGAATGACAAACATAAATTTACCGAGGATGCCCGGTAGCAGCATCAACGGAAGAAATGCTGCCATGGTCGTCAATACCGCAGCTAATACGGGTGTGCCAACCTCTTGCAGTGATTCGATAGCTGCATGCATGGCATCCATGCCGCGTTGCATGCGGTAATACATGGCCTCGACGACGACCACCGCATCATCAACCAGCATGCCCAGCACAATCACGATGCCCAGAAGCACCGAAATGTTTAGCGTGAAGCCAACTTGGCTCAACACAATAAATGTGCCGGCGATCGAAAACACCACACCCAGCGCGACCATAAACGCGATGCGCGAGCCCAGAAACAACCAACAAACCGCCAGCACCAGAATCAAACCTACGGTGGCGTTTGACTGCATTACGCCCAGTGCGGTGCGCGTGGGTACGCTCTGGTCGTCGGAAACAAATAGCTTTAAGCCCGAACTAGCCAGGACTTGGTTCTTTTCGGCCACGTATTCATTAATCCGGTCAACTAGCTCCAGCATGTTGACCTTATTAGCCTTGCTGACGGTGATCAGAACACCGGGCTGGCCATTGCTGCCGGCCAACTGTCGCGGTGTGTCGCGTCCACGATAAACTTGTGCCAGTTGATCGAGGCGAACGCGAACGCCGTTGGCCCCAGGCATACTAAAGCCAGCCAGGTCGGCGGGATCTTCACTGGTTCCCGATACACGGACCAACCATTCGCCGTCATTGGCATCGAGCTTGCCGGCAAACACATCGCGAAACCAGGGCCGCAAAGTGTCGGATAGTTGTGCGGCATTTAGTCCGTGAGCGGATAGCTTTGCTGGATCAAATTCAACCAGCAGCTCGGGATCATGAAAGCCTAAAGCAAGCACCCGATCAACGCCGGCGATCCGGTCTAAGTCTTGCTGCACCTGTCGCGCAGTCGAGCGTAATAATTCATCGTCGCGTGTGCCTTGCAGGAAAACCGTGGCGGTGGGGAAGCCATTTGATGAGGTAACTTCAAAAATATCCGGATCGAGTGCTTCGGCCGGTAATTCGGTATTAGCTTTGTTCTGCAGCTCGCGGCGTAAGTCATTGACACGTTTGTCGAAATTGCGCTCACCAATGTCATCGAAGCGCACCAATATGTTGCTAACGCCTTCGCGCGATGAGCTAACGACAAAGCGCACGTCCTGCACTTGACGTACAGCGTCTTCCAGTGGATTGGTGACACGGCTTTCGACATCTTCAGCGCTGGCACCGGGCAGCGGTGTGGAAATGTTTACCCAGTTAAAATTGACTTCGGGGTCTTGTTCGCGCGGCAAACTAAAGTATGCAACCGCGCCGGTAATAATGACGACAAAAAATAAGATATTGGCTAATGGGTGGTTGGCAATCAGCGCGCGCAGAAGCTTCATTGCTTAGTCGGCCCGGTTTTCCGGCGCACTCAATTCAGCGCCTTCTTCGAGGATTCGATGGCCGGCGGTCACGAGTAGCGTTTCGGCGGGGAGATCAAGCTCGGTGCTGCGATCGGCCCGGGCGCC
Organism: uncultured Gammaproteobacteria bacterium; assembly: GCA_965368785.1. Taxonomy (GTDB): domain Bacteria; phylum Pseudomonadota; class Gammaproteobacteria; order Xanthomonadales; family Xanthomonadaceae; genus Silanimonas. The sequence continues at coordinate 5,797 of CBDUOG010000088.1, forward strand.
GGAAATGGCGATAAACTTGGCTTTATTGTTCTGTGCAACCATTACGCCAAATACGCCGTCGCGCTGCACCAGCCATTCAGGAGATATCCGGAATGCGTTGCTGTGCCAGCGCAACTTGCCGCTGATTCCACTGATCGCGGGTTCGGCTTTAAAACCCAAACGACTGACTTGGGTTCGCGATTGCTGATCAACGACTGCACCGACGCGTAATAGATGCACGGGGAATACCTGATCGGTACTGACAAACTCAATTGACCGCGCCGCTTGCAGGCGCCGTGTTTGCTCCGGTGCGAGATGCACTTCAACTTCTGGTGCGCGATTATCGACAAGACGCATTAATGGCGTGCCCGGGCTAACCGCGCTGCCTACTTGAGCGAAGCGTTCAACAATGACCGCATCAAATGGCGCATTGATGCGGGTTTTTCCTAAGTTTCGCCGGGCGATCTGCAACGAGGCGTTTTGAATTTCATATTCAGCCTCGGCATTGCGCAGATCAGTTTGCTTCGCGGTGAGCTCATCGTCCGAAACAAAATTACGTTTGCGAAGTTCCTGCGCGCGGGTCAAGCGTTGCGCTGCCTGATCGCGGCGTGCTTCGGCTGCTTCGGCTTGTGCGCGGGCTTGTTTGAGCTGCAGATCCAAATCCGCTGGATCGAGCTCTAAGAGGAGTTCACCACGAGTGACGTTGCTTCCCGCATCACGCACGATACGCAGCACTTTGGCGCTCACTTCAGCGCGAATCTCACTGTCATTTCCAGCGATGACATCAGCGGGCACTTCTTCAAACGAAATTTCGCTGATACTTGAAAGTTTGTGCAGCTTCACGGCCGATTGAGCCAACGGCTTTTCGGCTTCGATATCGGCGTCGGCGCAAGCGGAGAGGCAAAAAATGATCAATCCGGTGATCAGAAGTCGGTTCATGGTGATGATTCGTGCAGATACCTGGCCAGTGTGCCACCGATGCCGTAAAAAATCCCTAGGCTGCCGTAGAGCGAAGAAACCAACATGCTTTCTGCGCTGGGCCGCCGCCCTGATTGTAGGTCC
>CBDUOG010000089.1:0-6779 GCA_965368785.1 uncultured Gammaproteobacteria bacterium
CCTAACCGCAGAGTATTCGCTAAGTGGCAGGCTTTTGTGCTTAGAGAATCGGAACACTCAACTGACTTTGATTTGCCCCGCCATTGAATCGCACCCGCAGGTGCGAGGATAAGGCCCGACAGGGGCGAGGGAGGGACCCCGAGCATCGCCGATTGGACAGGAGGTCCAACCGGCGATCCCAGAGCGACTGCGGCGGGATATTGGTTTTCTGAGCTGTACTCAGGGCGATTCAGGCGGAGGCGTTTTTGGCCCTTTTGTCGCCACAAAAGGGCAATCAGTCGCATCAAGGGCATTGAAGCATTACGAAAGATAAAGGGCGTCGCGAGGTGCTAAAGCGTACTGCGCGTTTCTCCCCCTCGTCGCCACGAGGGCAAAGAGTCGCATCAAGGGTAGTCATGGTTTACGAAAAATAAGGCGCGTCGCGAAGAGCTAGGATGTGAAAGGCGACAATTGGCTAATCGGAATTACTAGATGGGACAAAAGACCTAACGCCAAAGCAGATCCCAGCTTTCGCTGGGATGACGAAAAAAGGCGAATCGCCGGGCTAATAGGCAGGCCAACATAAAAGCAGATCCCGGCTTTCGCCGGGATGACCGAATAAGAAGGGAATAGCGAATCCCAAGGACCCCGGCCAATCTGAACCCCACCCCACCCGAAACCGCCAAACACCAGACTTCGGCCCCTTTATAGCGTACCCTTGCGCCTGCTCTGGAGACTGTCACGCTTTCCTGGGATCACGCGCAATGCGGATCTACCAACGTGACCGGAGACAGAACACCGGCCGACTCAAGGCACGGTCCAATTTATTTACCGAAGGCGCGGTGCTGGAAACGCTCTTGGTTCTCTAAACAGAGGTTTTCATGTCATTTCAATCCCTTGGCCTTTCGGCCCCGTTGCTGCGTGCGCTTTCTGAGCTCGGCTACAACACCCCTACTCCCGTTCAAGTTGCTGCCATCCCGGAAATCCTGAATGGCCGCGATGTACTGGCCGGCGCGCAAACCGGCACCGGTAAAACCGCTGCATTTGCTCTGCCGATCCTGCATCACCTGTCGCGTCCGAACACGGCGATTGCCGGTCGTCCGATCCGCGCATTAATCATCACCCCGACCCGCGAGTTAACCTCGCAGGTTCAAGCCAGCGTGCATGAATATGCTGCGCACCTGGAAATTCGCTCGACCACCGTATTCGGTGGCGTCAGCCAGCGCCCACAGGTTGAAGCCCTGCGTCGCGGCGTCGATATTCTCGTCGCCACTCCGGGCCGTTTAATGGACCTGGTCGGTCAGCGCCAAATTGATTTGTCGCGGGTCGAAGTGTTGGTTCTCGACGAAGCCGACCGCATGCTCGATATGGGCTTCCTGCCGGAAATTCGCCGCATCCTCAGCGGCTTGCCGAAACAGCGCCAAACCCTGCTCTTCTCAGCAACCTTTGCCGAGCCGATCAAACAATTGGCTGCCCAATTTATGCGCTCGCCAGTTGAGATTCAGATCGCCGCACGTAACAGCGTCGTTGCGACCATCGAACACATCGTGCACCCGGTGGATGCCGCGCGTAAGCGCGATCTGTTGCTACATGTGTTGGCTGAAGACAGCCGTCGTCAGACGCTGGTGTTTTCACGCACCAAGCATGGCGCCGACAAGCTGGTAAAAATCCTGTGGCAGTTTGGTCACAAGGCCGCGGTGATTCACGGCAACAAGAGTCAGAACGCGCGTGATCGCGCTCTGACCGATTTCAAAAGCGGCAAAGTTAATACCTTAATTGCTACCGACGTCGCCGCTCGCGGTTTGGACATCGATCAATTGCCGACCGTCATCAACTACGACTTACCGATGGTTGCTGAAGACTACGTGCACCGCATTGGCCGCACCGGTCGTAACGGTGCATTGGGCAAAGCAATCTCGCTGGTATGTGCTGATGAATCGGCACAATTGCGTGACATTCAAAAACTGCTCGGCCGCGACATCTCCAAGGTTGAAATCGCCGGATTCATTCCGACCCAACCACTGAAGATGACCGCCGGTTCACCGCGTCGTGCGCCGCGCCCGGCACCAGTCGACAAGCTCAAGCGTCAGGGCCGCATCCATAAGGAAAATCGCAGCGCCGGTAACGGTCCGCGCCGCGAAGGTGGCCGCAATAACAGCACTCGCCCGCAAGGCAGTCGTGCGGCGGTTCAACGCTAAGCCGCTTGGCTAAAAAACAAAACCAGTCCCGGCTTCGGCCGGGATTTTTGTTTTGGGGCTACAATTCGCCTATCACCACAATCGGCATTTCCGGACTGATGCGGCAGCTGCTCGACAATATTTTCTGGCATAGCTTTTCCGGCCCGCACCGGCGCTTCGCCGTCGGTACCGATCAGGCTATGCGCATGGCCCCGGGCTTCTCACCGATCCTGGCATTCCCGGAAGCCAACGCACCGGACTTCGATGCCCTTCGAGCTTTTTGTGAGACCGGTGAGCGCTTTTATACCGACGGCTGGTCGGGCCCGGAGCAAGCGAGTTGGCCGATCCTGTTTGAATCGACCATGCTCAAAATGATCTGGGAAGGCGGAGTGCTCAAAGACGTCGCAGAGCCCGAAGCCGTGCCCCTTAACAAAGCACACGCCGGGCAGGCCCTGGCACTGGCAAAGCTAACCAACCCCGGCCCCTTCGGTTTGCGCACCTTGGAACTCGGCGAATACTTTGGTTTTTTTGAAGGGGGGCAATTGATGGCGATGGCCGGCGAACGGGTATTTGCCGGAACCCTTCGCGAAATCAGTGGCGTGTGCACCCACCCCGATTTTCAAGGCCGCGGCTACGCCAGGCGCTTAATGAACTTACTGATTCGCCGCGAGATGCAACGTAACGAAACCCCGGTTCTGCATGTGATGAGCAAGAACACCGGCGCCGTTCACCTGTACCGCAAGATGGGTTTTGCCGAATACCGCGAATCGGTGGTTCGGGTGGTTAGCCCAGCCTGACCGATTTCTCCGTAATTCTGCGTAGTCATCTTCGAAGGCCTGTTACGCAATAAGCACTGGACGTTCGTGGCAAATCAGAGCAGCATTGCGGCACAGGGACTGTCTTTTTCGCTATTTTGCCGGACCACCTACCGGCTGTAACACGCAACGCAACTTGTCGTATTGAATACACGGTGACAACACCTAAGGAGTATCTATGTGGCTTTTCCGTACTGTGCTGTTTGTTTTTGTTAGCGCACTGATTGCGCCCACCCACGCCGCCGAGCAAGGTGAAAAGTGGGAATACACCACTAAGATGCAAATGGAAGGGTTCTCACTGCCCGGCCAAACCGTGCAGAGCTGTTTTGAGCCCGGCTGGAAAAGCCCGCCCGGCGCAAGCGGCGAAGGCATGGAAGACTGCAAAACCCATTCCATACAACGAAGTGGCAATACGGTCAGCTGGAAGATGCAATGCCCCGATATGACCGGTAACGGCCAGATGACGTTCACCGGAAATAGCTTCAGTGGCGTAACGAATCTGAGTTCTGAAGATGGTGATATGAAAATCACTATGAGCGGCAAGAAACTTGGCAGCTGCGTACTGGCCAATGCACGCACAACGCTGAATGGTCGGGCCATGCCCAACGAAGCCGAAGTTAATCGCCAGGTCGCAGCGGCTCAGGCGCGAAGTAATGCTCATATGAAACAGGTTTGCGACGATGCACTGAATCAGATGAGCGGGATTTCATTTCGATCGCTCGAAGGTCAATGCCCGGCAGAGCGCAAACTTATGTGTACGCGACTCAGCCAGAGCCGATGGGCTTACAAAGCCTCGGTGAGCAATGAAAACTTAAGCGCGGTTGGCCAGCTGTGCAAAACCAGCGCGCCTGCCGTTCGCAAAACCGCCTGCGCGTTCTCGCAACAATCCGGCGATTGGAATTTCCTGCAGCAGCATTGCCCGGTAGAAACTGCCGTACTGGCTAAGAAGGAATGCGGCGGCCGTGACTTCACATCAATGCAGGCCAGCAGATACGCCGGCTTTTGCACCAGCTACTCGCGCAATAAGGTTAAAAAATAGTTGCTGCCGATGCGGATTGCGCTGTTGATCATGTGCCTATGCTGTGCGCAGCTCTACGCAAGCTGCGCTCTGGCGATAGATATCGTGGCGCCGGATCGGCTGAGCGTAGAGGCAGCGGCTTACTATGTGGAACGCGACGGCCAAGCCTTGTGGGCACGTAAACATAACGCCGCTCTTCCGCCTGCCTCCTTAACCAAGCTGATGACCGTATTGGTCGCAATCGATACCGGCCAATTAGCCAAGCCGGTAAAGATCAGTGCTACGGCGGCTGCGATGCACGGTACGCGATTAGGTTTAAGCGCCGGTGACAAAATGAACCGGGCGGATCTCATTATTGCGAGCTTGATGGTGTCCGCAAACGACGCGTGCTTAGCGCTTGCCGAGTCGATTGCGGGTACTGAAGCTAAGTTTGTCGAGAAGATGAACTCAAAAGCGAAAGCTCTGGGGCTCGAACAGACTCATTTTGAGAATGCCTGCGGTTTCGAGCACCCCAGGCATCGCAGCAGTGCCGCAGATTTAGCCAAACTAGCCCGCGTATTTTTGCGACATCCGATGTTGGCGCATGTCGTGTCTTTTGCCAACGGCGATATCACAGTCAATGGCAAGCTGCGCCGCATCGGCAATACCAATGCGTTGCTGGGCATCGTCGACGGTGCAAAAGGAATCAAGACCGGCTATACGCAAGCCGCCGGTAAGTGCCTCATTGCCTTCGCCCGGCGGGGAGAACACACCGTACTTCTGGTCATGCTGAACGCGCCGGATCGGTGGTGGGATGCAGCAGGAATCATTGAAGCCGCATTTGCTGAAGTTGATGCTGACTCAAAACCGCAGTAATTTATTTCCCGTAATGGCTTTACTAGGCCTACTGGTAGTTGCCTATAGCAATATTTTTCTAGCCACCTACCAATTCGATGATTTCCATATCATCATCAGCGATCCACGGGTTCAGTCTCTGGCAGCGTGGTGGCACGCACAACCCAGCGTTCGCCCGCTATTTAAATTATCGATTGCACTTAATCAGCAAGTGCAGCTTGGGCTGGACGGCCTGCTAAGCATTAACTGGCTAATCCACGCGCTCAATAGCATCTTAGTGTTTGGCTTAGTTTTGCGCGCCCTTCAGATATGCGTTTCCATAAACAGGTATACCCTTGCACTGCTCAGCGCCGGCGTTTTTGCCCTGCATCCGGCACAAACCGAAGCGGTTACCTATATCAGCGGCCGATCGGTCAGTCTGTCCAGTTTGTTCGTGCTACTGGGCATCTATTGTGCTGTGACGCTGCCGCGCCCGCGTTGGGCTATCTTCCTGACCGTCGCCTGCTTTGTAAGCGCGATCGCGGTCCGTGAAACCGCGTTGGTCGCACCCGCCCTGCTCTTCTTGTATTACAGGTTTGCACAAGGCCAAGCAATCAGCGCGTCCAACCGGACACTCAGCATCAGCGCCTTTGCTCTTTCCCTGATGCTGGTACTTTTTGCGCTGATGCCCGACTATCGCTATTTGTTGTCCGTTGCATTGGAGTGGCGCGGCGATGTGTTTGAGCTGATTAATCAACAGGCGCAGGCTCACCTGTACTTACTTAAATTATTTCTCGGTCTGGTGCCACCCAATTCAGACCCAGCGCTGCTGTTGGCACCGCTGAACTCCTTAATGTCGGCAATAGCGTTCCTTGTTGTTTTGACGTTTCTACTTAGTGCGATGGCGTTTCGCAAGCGTTACCCAATCTATGCATTTGGCGTGTTCTGGTTTTTTGTTTGCCTGCTGCCCAGCCATAGCTTCTTGCAGCGCCTAGATGTGGTGAGCGATCGTCACTTGTACTTCGCTATGCCGGGCTTGGCGCTTCTGGCGGCATTAGCTGCTGCGCAACTATTCGCCCGGTTAAGCCTGAAGCCGGCGGTCCAAATCGCTCTTTGCATCGGGCTACTGGCGCCGCTAACAATCGCCACCTGGCAACGCAATAGGGTGCATCAGAGCGAGACAAGTTTCTGGCTCGATGTCACCGACAAATCGCCATGGAACGCGCGCGCGCACAACAACCTCGGGGTCGCCTATGCCGATAAAGGCGATTTTGGTTTCGCGGCTCAATCATTCGAACGGGCTTTAGCTCTAAGGCCCGACTATAACCAAGCTCAAGTAAACCTATTGCTCGTCACGACCGGTCAATGGGATCTACCGGAAACACCGACGCAACAATAGCCCCCAGCTAGGCCATGATCTTTAGAGCGATCCACGGCACCACACTGAAAATAAACGTAGCAATCTTGTAATTGCCCAGCCATTCAAAATACTTCTCCGACAGGCCTTCCGAACTGACGCCCATGAGTGCGCTGTGAATCTTGACGACCATGCCCTTAAAAACTATGAGCATGATTGCGGAAAACGTCAGCACGCCGAAGTTTACAACCACGCACCAACCAAAAAACGTCGTGAGTGTTTGCATGTCCATGTTCGTTCTCCTGTGAATGAGTACGTTTAGTTCGGTTAATCGACACTTCAGTATTCATACTACTCCTGCGGCGGTTCATGTACTTGATTGGTATCAAAGGGATGGATTTGTTCTCCCGACAGGACTGACTTCGGGGATTTCCTTTAACGGGACGGGATTCTGCTTTCGTGCTTGACCTTCCGTTAAAACTATTCTCTCGAGAAACCATTGCCGTCGGTCACGCATTGGCTCTTCGCGACGCCTTCAATCTTTCGTAAGCCCCGACTATCCTTTGATGCGACTAATTGCCCTTTTGTGGCGACGAGGGCGAAAAACGCTTAGTACTCTT
>CBDUOG010000090.1:0-6581 GCA_965368785.1 uncultured Gammaproteobacteria bacterium
ATATGTCTGATGAGGAGCATCGGCGCCAGGTACTGCGCACATTGGAGAAGTCCCTAGCTCGCGATCATGCAAAAACGACCGTCCATGATTTTTCACCGCTGGGCTTAGTGGAAATGACCCGGAAACGCACCACCGACAGCCTTGCCCGGCAGATGTGCGAACCATGCTCCGACTGCAATGGCCGGGGCACGATTAAAACTGCGGAGACTGTTTGCTACGAAGTGTTCCGCGAGATAACGCGAGCCGTGCGTCAATTTGAAGCATCGCAGGCATTGGTCATCGCGTCTCCAAAAATTGTTACTCGAATTACTGAGGAAGAGTCCGCAGCAGTGGTTGAGTTAGAAGAGTTTCTCGGTAGGCCTATCCGGTTTCAGTCCGACGAACAGTACGGGCAGGAACAATTTGACGTCGTGCTGTTGTAGAGGCCCGGATGACAGCCGTGAAATCACAAAAATTCCGGAAGATTCGTCGCGTATTTTCTTACGGGCTTTTTGTGCTGCTGATTATGATGGCGTTTCTGGTTGGTCTGATTAATCAGGCTTTGCCGATCATCGAGGATCATCCAAAAGAAATCAGTGATTGGCTTGCTCAGCGCGCTGGCGTACCGGTGTCATTTACTGATCTTGAGGCGCAGTGGACTCGACGTGGTCCGCGATTGCGCTTACAGGGCTTGCGAATCGGCGAGGGTGCAGAGCAGGTTGATATTGGGCGTGCCGATCTGCTGATCGCCATCTACTCCGGTTTATTTCCAACCCAGCCGTTGACTGAAATTAAGGTAAGGGATTTTGAGCTGTCGCTGATTGAAGATAGTGATCGTGGCTGGCGTCTGGAGGGGGTGCGAACCGGAGGCACCGGAGCCGATCCGCTTGAAGCATTGGAAGGTTTCGGTGAAATCCAGATCGAACATGCGCGGCTCAGACTTAAGTCAGAACCGTACGGTATTGATCAGCAGTTGCCGCGTGTAGATTTGCGGCTGCGCGTCTATGGCAACCGATTATTGGCCGGTGCTTCGGCGTACTTCTCAGAGCAAGGCAAACCGATTTCGGTGGTTGCCGATATGCAGCGGGAAAAGGCAACCGGCACCCTATGGTTGGGTGCGGACCATTTTGATTTCGCGGACATATCGCCCTGGCTTTCGACATGGGCAGTCCGGATCGACGGTGGTAGTGGCTCACTCAATGTCTGGGCAGACATCGATGATCGAAAGCTCAGTTCTTTGCGTGTCGATGCCGATGCCACGCAAGTCAAAGTGACCTCACTGCGAGGCATAGCTGAGGCAGACGCGCAGTCTCAGGAACGAAGTCTGACCCTGGATCAGCTCAATTTAATTTCTCTTTTGCGATTGCGTGACGCGACGCACTGGGATTGGCAAGCACCATTGCTTCGCGCAGAAATTGATGGGCGCAAGCAGAATCTCAATGGCATTAGCGTTCAGCGCAGCCAGAAATTACACATCAACGCGCCCGAGCTGGACGTCGCTACTTTGCTGCACATCGTGACATTATCGGGCGCTTTGGACAGTGGCCTGCAGGAGCGATTGCAGGAGCTTAAGCCCACTGCGCGATTGCTCGATCTGGAAATGCATTTTTCCGAGTTAAGTGATTTTTCCGGCGAAGTATCAATACACCAGCTCGGTATTGATGCTTTAGGTGATCGTCCTGGCTTGCAGGGGCTCGGCGGGCACTTAAGTTTTGATCACAGCGGGGCAGTAATTGACCTAGACCCGGCGCCCGTCATTTTGAATTGGCAGCCTGCGTTCGGCGAGCTTCGCGAATTTAGACTGAGCGGTCAGTTAGCCTTATGGCACGATGCCGGCAATTGGCATGTTCAAAGCGACCAATTAGGTTTGGAATCCGGAGATCTAAAAACCGTGTCGCGCTTTGAGTCGGTAATCCCATCCGACCAAAGTAAGCCGGAAATCTATCTGGCGACACAGATCGCGCCCTTAGATATCACGGAGGCAAAGCGCTACTGGATTCGCCACAAAATGACCGAGAAGCTTCAAGACTGGCTGAACAACGGTCTGATCTCCGGTCGCATTGATGGTGCTTCAGTGCTTATGGCTGGCGATCTGGATCAGTGGCCATTTCAAAACGCCGGCGGAATGTTTGAAGCGCGTGCCAAGATCGCTGATTTGTCTCTTAAGTTCCATTCCGGATGGCCGCAGGCTGATAAGTTGAATTTGGATGTTCTTTTTAATGGGACGGGCATGCTCACCAGTGGGGCGGGCAGCTTGTTGGATAATGAGATCAAATTGGTCCGCGGCGATATTCCCACGTTTAAGCAGCCGATCCTGCTGCTCGACGTCAGTTCGGACACGAACGCCCTAACCCTGCGCAAGTTGCTGATCCAGTCGCCTCTCTATGCAAAGCAGAAAAAAGTACTCGACTCGCTCAGCATTGCAGGCGGCACCAAAGTGAGTTCAAGTCTGTCGATCCCATTGCGCTCTGACCTAGGCAGCGTTTCGATCAATGGGGTTGCCGACTTGTTGCGCGCCAGAGTATTTCACCGGGGAATCAAGCAGTCGTTCAGCGGATTGAGCGGCAGAATTCACTTTAGCGAGTCCGGCATGTCGGCGCAGGAGCTCAGCGTGCGCTATCGCAACCAGCTCGGTGCATTAAGTCTCATGGTAGGCAGTGCATCTACTAACCCGGGGCACGCCTGGGAGTTGTTGCTGCAGGGTGATTTCAGTATTGAGAGTCTGCTCGCAGTTCATCCCCCTTTAAAACGAATCAATCAGTACATTGCAGGCAAGAGCACTTGGTCGATAAATGCCCATGCGATGCCGGCTGGCAAGGACGCTGATCCGGTTCCCGTTGTTTTGAATTTCCGCTCAGATTTAATCGGATCTGAACTCAAGTTACCGGCGCCATTAAAGAAAAGTGCGTCTACCGCCTGGCCCCTTTCATTGACATTAAACTACCCGCTGTCAGCCGACCTGGTGACATTGCAGCTGGGTGAGTTGCTCAAAGCACGCGCGCGTTTTGATGATAAAGGTTCCTTGACGGCATCAGTGTTTGATTTTGGTGCCACCGAAAAACAGCCGCTACCGCAGTCCGGCATCGCGGTGTCGGGATTTGTCAGCGTATTGGACGTATTGCCGTGGACTGATCTGAAGTTAAGCGATGACGATGCACCGGTTCTAGAAAAATCAATCAACCTGTCAGCAGCTTCGATGATTCTTTTCGGGGCGAGTTTTAATGATGTCAATTTGCAGCTGGAGCAAGCGAAGGTTGGTGGTCAGTCGATTGGTTTTTCGGGTGCCGGCCTGGAGGGTGATCTGTCACTGCCTGACGATTCACGCGAGCCGGTCAAAGGTAATTTTAAGCGCATTTATTGGCCTGCATTTGACCCCTCACTGCTCACTGAAGTGCGCAGCGAAGCTGAGCAGCTTGAGCAGCGCGCATCATTTAATCCTGCCGCCATTCCACCGCTGCAGTTTCTAATCAACGACTTGCGTTTGGGTGACGTGCGCTACGGTGATGCGTTGTTGTCGACGTTTCCCACACCCGAAGGTATGCACATCGATAAATTCGAGAGCAAGTCTAAGGAGCTTGATATTAAAGCCAGTGGTGATTGGACCCGAATTGGCGGCGCAACACGCTCGCGTTTTCAAGCAGATATTCAAGCCAGAAATCTGGGTGATATGTTAGATGCGCTGGGTTTTACCGGTATGGTTAATAATGGCGCGATCAAAGCGACTATGCAGGGTGATTGGCCGGGCTCGCCGGATGCTTTTGAGCTGGACAAGTTTGATGGTCGTTTAGAATTTAGTGTCGGTAAAGGTCAGCTACTGCAAATAGAGCCCGGTGGTTCAGGTCGCTTGCTGGGTTTGTTGAGTATTGCTGAAATTCCACGTCGCCTATCGCTAAATTTTAGCGACTTATTCTCCAAGGGATTTGCATTCAATTCGATGCAGGGCAGTTTCGATTTCGATAAAGGCTTAGCAACGACCGATAATCTGGCGATCAAGGGGCCATCTGCGGAAATCAATGTCCGCGGCACCACGGATCTGAAAGCGCAAACCTATGATCAAGTGATCGAAGTATTGCCTAAGGCTGGTGGCATGCTCACCGCAATTGGTGGCGTGGTTGGCGGGCCCGCCGGAGCCGCGCTGGGTACGGTAGCGCAGGCAGTATTGCAAAAGCCCCTTAAGCAGGCGGGCAGAACTGTTTATAGCGTGCAAGGGCCATGGGCAGAGCCGGAGATAAAGGTGATTGAAAAGGGCGCTCCCAAGGATGAAGAGCAGCCAGTAGTCACTGCAGATTCCTCCGACCCATCCTGAATCCATCAAGGGCCAGGTCGATCGCGTAGTTTATTCACGCACTGGAAACGTGGTTTCGGCGATAATCAAGGCTCTCCGACAGTAAGCCACCCCGATGAATGATGTAATTGCTCAAGCCGAAAACTCGTTACTGACCCCGGCCGGTATCGACATTAACCAGCTATCGCCGGTCTTCGATCGGTTGCTCGGGCGTGGCATTAACTATGGCGACCTGTACTTTCAACGCAGCCGCCGAGAAAGCTGGAGCGTGGAAGATGGCATCGTCAAAGATGGCGCGCATAGCATCGAACAGGGAGTAGGCGTCCGTGCTGTGTCTGAAGAAAAGACCGGATTCGCCTACACCGACGATTTTAACTTAGCCGGTTTGATCGAGTCAGCCGGATCGGCTAAAGCAATTAGTCGCAGCGGCCGGGTATTTAGCCCCGGCACGCAAATTCAGCGCGCAGGCGCTTCTTTGTATCAGGCGATCGATCCCATTGATCAACTAGCCAACGAAGAAAAACTTCATCATTTGCGCCGGATTGAATCGCGTTTACGCGCTGCCGATCCGCGTGTCGTTCAAGTGAGCGTGTCAATTTCCGGCGGCGTAGATACCATTTTATTGGTGCGCAGCGATGGCGTTGTTGCGGCCGATCATCGACCGCTTGTGCGCTTTAATGTACAGGTCATTGTGGAACAGGCCGGGCGCCGCGAGTCCGGTTATGCCGGCGGTGGTGGACGCTACGCCTATGCCTTGTTGTTTGACGGCGGACATGCCGATCGCTGGGCCGACGAAGCATTGCGCCAAGCGCTGGTTAATTTAGAAGCGGTCGACGCGCCGGCCGGAACCATGCCGGTAATTCTCGGGCCGGGTTGGCCCGGCGTCTTATTGCATGAGGCGGTTGGCCATGGTCTGGAAGCCGATTTCAATCGCAAGGGCACATCGATATTTTCTGGACGCATTGGTGAGCGTGTTGCCTCGCCGGGTGTGAGCATTGTTGACGATGGCACCTTGCCCGGCCGCCGCGGTTCGTTGAATATCGACGATGAAGGTACGCCCAGCCAATGCACGATGCTGATAGAGGACGGCATTCTCAAGGGGTACATGCAGGACACCATGAACGCGCGTCTGATGGGCGTTGAGCCAACCGGCAACGGTCGCCGTGAAAGTTTTGCACATCTGCCGATGCCGCGAATGACCAATACCTATATGTTGGCCGGAAACAAAGATCCGCAGGAAATTATCGCCAGTGTCCGCAAAGGTTTGTATGCGGTAAATTTTGGTGGCGGTCAGGTCGACATTACATCGGGCAAGTTCGTGTTTTCCGCCAGTGAAGCGTATCTCATCGAGAACGGTAAAATCGGTGCGCCGGTCAAAGGCGCCACACTTATCGGCAATGGCCCGGAAGTGATGAATCAGGTGTCGATGATTGGAAACGACTTAGCGCTGGATGAAGGCGTTGGTGTGTGCGGTAAGGATGGTCAGTCGGTTCCGGTAGGCGTGGGCCAACCAACTCTGCGTATCGACGCGTTGACTGTTGGTGGTACTCGCTCGAGTTAGGACAGTTCGCTGTCCGCTGCGGGGGCCGGGTCAGCCACCGGCTGCGCCGCGTCGTCTTCGAGCATTCGCGCGGGCAGACGCCCGGCATTGACCAGTGTTGCGATCCGTGCAAATACTTCCGCGCGAGAAAACGGTTTCTTCATAAAGTCGTCAGCGCCGATGCGTTGCACATAAAACTGTTCGGTCGCTTGCTCATTGCCGCTGATCATAATGACCGGAGTCTCGGCTGTGACCGGCTCCTTGCGTAACTTGCGTAGCACTTCAAACCCGCTAATTCCGGGCAACACGATATCGACAAAGATCAGGTCGGGGTTGTGCTCAACAGCTTTTTCCAAACCCGTTTCGCCATCAATGGCCTCGATGACTTCGAATTGATTCTGCCGTAGTAGGCGGCCGAGCAGGCTCAGAATAGTTGCCGAATCATCAATCACCAATATGCGTGCGCCGACCTCGGCCTCCTGCCGCGGACGCTTTCGACGTTCTTGCACCGATTCAGAGCCGGCACTGCCTTGCTCCGGGCTCGCTGTGGCAGCGGCCGGTTTTTTGCGTTGCTCAATGGCTTGTCTGAGGCGATCGAAAAAATTCATATTCTGGGGTTCATGGGGGTTCCGCTGGCGCTCACTATACGGTATTTGAGGTTTTTCGCTTATAGCTGCACAACTCGCGTATGACGCAATTAGGGCAATCGGGCTTTCTCGCCTTACAAACGTAACGGCCGTGCAATATCAGCCAATGGTGTGCATCTTTCCTAAATTC
>CBDUOG010000091.1:0-6412 GCA_965368785.1 uncultured Gammaproteobacteria bacterium
TCTTAGCGCAGTGCTCGATGGTGAGACTTTAGGCGCGGTTTCGCTCGAATACGCCATCCCTGGCTGCACTTCCTCCTGTCCAGCGTTGCGGCACACTCATTTACCGTCATTCCCGCGGAAGCGGGAATCTGCTTTGACTAATCCAATGTGGCGAAGAGGTTATTCCACTGAGGATTTGTCCTTTCAATGAGCTCTAGCTTCCACTGCCTTCTCCAGCCTTTTATCTGCTTTTCCCTGCAAATTGCCGACTCCATAGTTTCGTGTACTTCGAACCAAACGAGTCGATACGTGCGGTACTTGGAAGTAAAGCCAGGGGTTTGATGGTTGTAATGCTGCCAAACGCGAACAATTAGGTTTGAGGTGACACCCGTGTACAGCGCTCCGCGAGCCTTGCTTGCCAGTATGTAGACCGTTGGGATTTTCATCCCTAAAGCATGTGTTTGTAATACGCGTTCTTTCTACCCGAAACTCGGGTGAAGTGTTGTAGGTGAAGCGCTCGATGGCGTTGGATTTATCTGATCGATTGCGGACGGCGCATGAAATCAAGAAACGCAGATTCCCGCTTTCGCGGGAATGACGAGCATATTGGCGAGACTTTAGGCGCGGTTTCGTTCGAATACGCCATCCCTGGCTGCAATTTCTCCTGTCCATCATTACGGCACACCCCACTGACTTTGATTTGCCCGCCATTGAATCGCACCCGCAGGCGCGAAGATTGGGCACGACAGGGGCGAGGGACGGACCCCGAGCATCGCCGATTGGACAGGAGGTCCAACCGGCGATCCCTGAGCGACTGCGGCGAAATGTTGAACTTCTGAGTTGTACTCAGGGCGATTCAGGCGGAAGCGTTTTTGGCCCTCGTCGCCACAAAAGGGCAAAGACACGCATCGAATGCAATTCGAATAAACGAAATGTATGGGCGTCGCCAGACATCAAGAAAGGCAGATCCCGGCTTTCGCCGGGATGACGAAATAAGCGGGGAATAAAGAATCCAGAGAACCCGCCTCACCCCACTACCCCTGACCCGGAACATCCGCCTTAATACTTAAAGCATGAATATCCGTCGTCATTAACTCACCCAGTGCCTCGTACACCATGCGGTGGCGGGCGATCGGCATTTTGCCGGCAAAGGCGTCGCTGACTACGCGCACGGCAAAATGACTGCGGCCATCTTTGGCGCCTTCATGGCCGACGTGTTTGTAACTCTCGTCGATGACCTCGAGCTCGGTCGGATCAAGGGCTTTGCGCAATGCCGCTTCAATCGCGGCGGCGCGTTGATGGCGTGGCAGCATCAGGGCAATACCGGTTTAAACGGAAACACCGCAACCGATTCGTACACACCGGCGGTGACGTACGGGTCTTCGCTGACCCAGACGCGGGCGGCGTCGATGTCTTCAAATGCGACAACCAACGCACTGCCGGTAAAGCCGGCTTCGCCCGGGTCTTCGGCATCAATTGCCGGTAACGGGCCGGCCAGTTTCAAACGGCCTTCGGCATTCAGCGCTTTTAAGCGCGCGACGTGGTCGGGCCGTACCCGCAGACGCTCGGGCAATGAGCCTTCAACGTCATTGCCTAAAATCAGATACCAGCGCATCGCCTGCTCCCGTTGGAAAGCAGGCAGTTTAGCAAACTCAGGTGCTGGCCGATTCCGCAATTGCAGCGTGCGCGTGCGGACGCCAGCGTGCAAACAGTAAGTAAATTGACGGCACTACAAACAAGGTGAACGTGGTGCCCACCAACAAGCCGCCGACAATCACCCAGCCAATATCCTGGCGCGCCTCGGCACCCGCGCCAGCAGCCCAGGCCAATGGCATCGCGCCGAGCACCATCGCACCGGTGGTCATCAGAATCGGACGCAAGCGTTGCTGGGCGGCTTGCGCCACCGCGTCCAGTGCGTTTTCGCCGCGCTCGCGTAATTGGTTGGCGAATTCGACAATCAAAATACCGTGCTTGGCAATCAAACCAATCAGCGTAATCAAACCGATCTGCGAATAAATATTGATCGAGCCATCGGTGAGTTTTAATGCCAACAACGCACCGCTGGCCGCCAGCGGCACCGCCAGCAAAATAATCAGCGGGTCGACAAAACTTTCAAACTGCGCGGCCAGCACTAAATAAATAAACGCCAGCGCCAGAATAAACAGCACGGTGGTATTGGCCGACACATTGCGGAACTCGCGCGAGGCGCCGGATAAATCGTAAGTCGCTCGATCGCCGGCCACTTCGCTGAGCAAGGCTTCGGCTTTGCCGATGGCATCAGCCAACGACACACCCGGGCTTAAGCTTGAGCTGATTTGCGCCGAGCGTAATTTGTTGAAGTGCTCGCGGCTGGGCAAAGTGCTGCCCTCTTCAATCTGCACCAAATTGCTGAGCTGAATCATCGCGCCATCGCGACTACGCACAAACACCCGCGAGAGCGCATCGGGCGTGGCGCGGTCTTTGCGATCCAACTGCACGGTGACATCGTACTGCTCGGCACCACGCTTAAAGCGCGTCACCTGGCGGCCACCCAGGTAGGTTTCGATGGTGCGGCCCAGCGTGTTGATATCCACACCCACCGCCGCAGCTTTTTCGCGGTTTAAGGTCAGGCGCAATTCGGGTTTGTTCGGTTGCAATTGCGAACGCACGCCAGTGAACTCGGGCGACTCACCCATGCGCTGCTGCATTTGTTGCACGATTTCGGCCAGCGTTTCGTAACTTTCACTGGTTTGAATGACCAATTCCAAATCGCTGCCGAAAATACCGCCGCCGATTGCTGCCGGCACTTGCGGATAGGCATTGACCCCGGGTATCGCCATAAACTGGCCGAAGTACTGGCCGGCAATTTCCTGCGACGAACGCTCGCGCTCATCCCAATCAACAAACGAGGCAAAGGAAATTGACGCGTTGGAACTGGGCCAACCGGTAAACATAAAGTAGCCACGGATTTCCGGGGTCTGCTCGTAGGCCGCTTCAATCTGCGTGGTGTAGCGCTCCATGTAGTCCAGCGTGGCACCCTCGGGCCCTTGCGCAAAGGTCAGCACAAAACCCGGATCTTCTTTCGGCGCCAGCTCCTGGTTTAAGCGCGTGGCACTGGGCACCATCAAGGCCCAGATGCCGACAAAACACACAAACAGCACACCACCGGCAACGCGCTTACTGCGGCGCAGGGTCCATTTGAGTCCGCGCTGATAACGCAGGCTCAGTGCATTCAAGGCATTTTCGCCGAGCTGATACCAATAGCCGTGCTTTTCATCGACGCGTAAAAATTTCGAGCTCATCATTGGCGATAAGGTCAGCGCAGTCAGGCCGGAAATAATCACCGCACCGGCCAGAGTCAGCGCAAACTCCACAAATAACTTACCCGTGGCACCGGCGGAAAACGCCACCGGCAAATACACCGCGGCCAGGGTTAAAGTCATGGCAATAATCGCAAAGCCAATTTCTTTGGAACCATCAAAGGCGGCCTGCATCGGGCTCTTGCCCATTTCAATATGACGGTGGATGTTTTCCAGCATCACAATTGCATCGTCCACCACCAAACCAATCGCTAAGACCATGGCCAGCAAAGTCAGCGTGTTGATCGAAAAATCAAAAGCCAGCATCAGCGCAAACACACCAATCAGCGACACCGGAATGGTGACCAGCGGAATCAAGGTGGCACGGCCTGAGCGCAGGAAAATAAAGATGACCAACACCACCAACACCACCGCTTCAAGCACCGCTTCGTATACGGCGTTGATTGAGGCATCAATAAAGATGGTGGAGTCGTAGGCGATTTGTACCTTCATGCCCTCGGGCAATTGCGCGCTGATCAGCGGCAGGGCTTCGCGTAAATCGCGGGCGATATCTAAGGGGTTGGCCACCGACTGGCGCACAATGCCCATCGGCACCGCGTTTTTGCCATTAAAGCGCCCGGTGGAACGCTGGTCGGCCGAGCCCAGTTCAACCCGCGCCACATCGCCCAAGCGCACCAGCAAGGTGCCGTCGTCGCGGATAATGACATTGCGAAACTCTTCAGCGCTGCGCAGGTCGGTTTGCGCCAACACGGTGAACTCGCGCTGCTCGCTTTCAATGCGCCCGGCGGGCACTTCAATATTCTGCGCACGCAGCGCGTTTTCAACATCAATTGGAGTCAGCTGGGTGGCGGCTAAACGGTCCGGGTCCAACCAGATGCGCATGGCATAGCGCGATGAAAATAAACGCGCCTCGGCCACACCCGGAATCGCCTGCAAGCGGTCTTTAACCAAACGGTATGCGGTGTCGGCCACTTCCACCCGCGGATGGCGGTCGGAAGAAAACGCCAGCCAGATAATCGGCTGCGAATCGGCCTCCTGCTTTTGCACAATCGGTTCGCGCGCATCAAAGGGCAAACGCTCTTTCGCACTATTCACCCGGTCGCGCACATCGGCCGCGGCACTGTCGGCATCGCGGTCGACTTTAAACACCACATTGACGTTGCTGACCTCGGCCTGGGAGTTCGAGGTCATCACCTCAACGCCCTCAATGCCGGCCAGTGCATCTTCGATCGGTTTGGTAATTTGCGACTCAATCACCTCGGCATTGGCGCCGGGGTACGCGGTAACCACACTGACCACCGCCGTATCAATTTTCGGGGTCTGGCGCACCGACAAACTATTAAAGGCGACCAGCCCTAATAAAATAACGACTAAGTTAATAACCGTGGCCAGTACCGGCCGGCGAATGGAGATATCCGAAAGTTTCATCGGCCGCCCTACTCGCTTGCCGCTTCAGCTGGCGGCAGCACCTGCACCTTGGCACCGTCCTGAATTTTCAGCTGACCGGCAGTCACAATTTCATCACCGGCACTTAAGCCCGAGGTCACTTGCACCCGGCCCGGCAAACGCTGGCCGAGGCTGACCGGAATCAGTTTGGCCACACCCTCTTCCACCCGATACACAAAGTTCTGATCGCCCATCGGCCAAATCGCCTGCTCCGGAATCATCAGCGACTCATCGCTAATCGACACACCTAAACTCACCCGTGCAAACAAACCCGGGCGCAATTTACGTTGCGGATTAGCAATGCTCGCGCGCAGACGCGCGGTACGCGATACCTGATCAATCATCGGGTCAATCACCAACACCTTGCCGCTAAATTCTTCACCGGCAAAGGCATCCAAAGTAACCACCACACTTTGGCCCACCGCAATGTACGCCAGTTGGTTTTCCGGCAAATTAAAATCGACTTCCATCGGGTCCAAACGCACCAGACTCACCAACGCCTGACCGGCGGTGACGTATTCGCCCACGCTGATTTCGCGCAAACCGGTCACCCCGCCAAACGGCGCACGCACACTCACCTTAGCCAAACGCGCACGCGCTGATGCCACCCGCGCTTCATCCACACCGAATTCGGCACGGCGGTTATCAAAGTCGGATTTGGAAATTAAATTCTTGGCAATCAGTTCTTGCGCACGCTCAAAAGCCTGCTTGCTGTTTTGTAAATTGGCCTCGGCCTCGTTTAAATCCGAACGCGCCAGCGAGCCATCCAAACTAAATAATAAGTCACCGGCATTCACCCGCTGACCTTCTTTAAAGTGAATGCGCTCAAGCCGACCGGCCACTTCCGGGCGCACCACCACCGACTCATCGGCGCGCAAGGTGCCCACCGACTCCAAGGACGTCTGCAAGGGAGTCACCGCCACCCGGGTGGTTTCAACAATCGTCGGCGGCATCTGCGGCATACCGCCCGCGGCATCACCACCGCCACCAAACAACTTGCCATAGCCCCACCACAGCAACCAGGCCGCCAGGGCCAATAGAACCAACCGAGTAATCATTCGAAATGACATTGCAATCCTTCGCGCAGCGCGGGCCGCTTTATTATTGCTGTAAGGATAACCCGTAGCCCGTGAAAGCGCCCCTGACGAAGGTCAGGGTTGAGGTTGAGGGCGGCCCGCCCCCTAAATTATCTCGTCATCCCAGCGAAAGCTGGGATCTGCCTTTGCGAACAACCCACGCCACCTCAACACCATCACCCACGCAGGCCCCAAATCAACCCGTCATCCCCAATTTCCCGTCATACCAATTAGCCCGTCATTCCCGCGAAAGCGGGAATCTGCCTTTGCTCTTCGTAGGTCCGAACCGCCGCAGGCGTTTCGGACGCATGTTGCCAACAGTCCCACAACATCGTCATTCCCACGTTTCCCGCCATCCCAATTTATTCCGTCATTCCCGCGAAAGCGGGAATCTGCTCTCGCGCACACCCGACGCCACCTCAACACCATCATCCACGCAGGCCCCAAATCAACCCGTCATCCCGGCATGCTTTTAGCCGGGACCAGAATCTGCCTTTCTTGACGTTCGGCGACGCCCAAACTCGTCTAATCATTCGAATTGCATTCAATGCGTGTGCTTGCCCTTTTGTGGCGACAAAAGGGCCAAAAACGCCTCCGCCTGAATCGCCCTGT
>CBDUOG010000092.1:0-6307 GCA_965368785.1 uncultured Gammaproteobacteria bacterium
CGGGTGGTCCGGCGGCAACCGCGCGCCCGGTCATCCCCTACGGTGCAGTCATTCGTCGAATCGATGGCAACGAAGTGGGCAAGTTATCGCAGCTGTCGCTGTGGTCACGTCCCACGAATACGAAACATGTTCTGATTGTTTTTGAGTATGACGGCGAGCAGAAGCTGGCGATGCTCACGCCGACCTATGGTGATGTGAGTCGCGAACCACTGCCGACAATTGCCAAAGCGTGGTCCGGTGTTGAAGTGCAGCCGATTACTAAGTCGCAGGCCAATCAGATGGGTCTGCCTGAGCAGGGCTATCGGATCAGCCGGGTCTATGCGCAAAGCCCGATGGAACGTGCCGGAGCCAAGGTCGGCGACATAATCCGAGAGCTTAACGGTGAGCCGTTCAATGTATCGAGCGATTCGAAAAGTGAGCCTTTCCATCACCGGGTGCGCGAACAGTTGGTCGGCGAGCCGATGGAATTTACGGTCTTACGCAAGGCCAAGACGGTAAAGCTAAAAGTCGTTCCCGAAGAATCTCCGGTGACCGCGTCGGGCTTGAAAACCCAGTCGCTGCTGCGTCTGCGCGCGCAAATCCGCGAGCTGGGCTTTTATGACCGGCAGTCGCGCAAGTTGCCGGCGACGGTCAACGGCATATTAATTGAGGGCGTTGAATCCGGCGGTCCTGCGGGATTAGCGCATATTAATGCCGGTGATGTGGTCATTCGAGTGGGTGAGCGCAAAGTCGAAAATCTACAGCAGTTCTCGGATGCCATTCAAAGTGAGTTGGATGGCAATGGTCGTTTGATTGATATTGAAGTGATTCGCGGCAGTGAGTCGCGTATTTTGTTTATGGATCGTCTCTGGCTAAAGGAGTCTTTAAAATGAAGCGTTTGATATTGGCAATTTCTGCGTTGCTCTTGGCGAGCACCACGTTCAGCGCCGATGCTGCGCGAGCAAAAGTCGGTGGTAACGCCGACGAGTTCTCACAGGCCTACGACTTTCTCATGGAGAATGCCGCAGAGGCGGTTGTGCCGGTTAAGTTTGTAATGCGCTTCTCTGCAGGCGGTAAAGAACAACGCCATGAAGATAAAACGCAAGGCGTCATCGTTAGTAGCGATGGCCTGCTTTTGGTGCCCGAGCGCGCGGTAAGTATTGATCTGGGCGCGCTGGCCGGCGAGGGCTCGCAAGTTGGCCAGCTCATTGCCAATTCAGGAAATTTCCGCGTGCGTCTGCCGGGTTCTGATCAATGGCAGCCAGCCGATTTAGTCACGCGTGACAGCGAGTTGGGTTTAGCCTGGCTACGTTTGCGCGATGTGAAAGAGACGTTGAAGTTTATCGACTTGAACAACTCGGCAGTAGCCAAGCCGGGCACCACGATTTATAGCCCACAGCGGACCTCGGATGAATGGGGTGCGGTGTCGATTATCCGGCCGGGCAATATTCTCGGCAAAACCAGTACGCCACGCAGCTTGTTTCTGGTGGACGGCGTTCCCGGTATTGCACTGAATGAAAAGGGCCAGGTCTATGGCTACGTCGATGCGAACATCGCTGCATTGGCGCGTGCTGCCGGCGGCGGATTTGGTTTAGACATGTCCGATATGGTGTTCCATATGGTCGAGGCTAAGCGCATCGCCGCGGTCACCATGCAGGCAGCTAAATTGCCGGTCGTGGCACCGAGCGAAGATGAAATCGCAGAGGGCGAAGACACTGCAGTTGAACAAGCTGAAGCCGAAGACGAAGGCGAAGAGTAAGTCGGGCCCCAAATCAGAAAAAAGCCGCGCATTGCGCGGCTTTTTTTATGCATCAGTCTTTTGCGCTCAGATATTTTCTAGCACGTAGTCAGCAGCCGATACTTTGAACTCGCCGGGTGCGTCGACAAAGAGTTTTTTAACTACGCCATCCTCGGCGTACAGTGCAAAGCGCTTGCTGCGCATGCCCATGCCAAACGCGGTGGCATCGAGCTCTAAGCCCATGGCTTTTGAAAACGCCGCATTGCCATCGGCCAGCATATGAATATCTTCCGGCACATTTTGTGACTTTGCCCAGGCATCCATCACAAACGCATCATTGACCGACAGGCAGGCAACTTCAATGCCGTGATCCCTGAATTTTTGAGCGTGCTCGACGTATCCCGGCAGGTGCTTTGCCGAACAGGTTGGCGTGAATGCGCCCGGCACCGCAAAGAGCACCATTTTCTTGCCGGCAAACAGTTCATCGGTGCCAATTGCCTGGACGCCGTCTTTTAGTGCATTTACCGTTGCCTTGGGGATTTTGTGTCCGATTTCAATAGTCATTACTTTCCAAATTGTGGGCCTGATTTGTTCAGTTTAACGCCTTTGCGGTATACGTGCTCTTGAAAAATAATTGGGTCATTCCCACATTTGTTTTAGAAGGCCGCACGTCGTGGCCGAGACTAATGGGAGAGACCTATGAACCTCACACGCTATCAAAATTTGTTCGGCACCCGCCCGTTTAATGATGAGTTTAAGCACCTGGTCGATCGCTTAATGCGCGATTCGGACGGTCAGGACGAATCCAACGTAGTTACCAGCGAATGGGTACCACGCGTTGATATTGCGGAAGAGAAGAATCGCTTTGTCATTGCCGCCGATCTGCCCGGAGTTGATCCGGAAAGCATCGAAGTGAATATGGACAAGGGCATTTTGAGCATCAAAGGCGAGCGCCATTTTGAGCAGAAACAGGAATCGGATCGTCATGTGCGCATTGAGCGCGCTCACGGTGTATTCCACCGGCGCTTTGCACTGCCGGACAGCGCCGACGCGGAGAAGATCAGTGCAAGCAATCGACACGGTGTTCTGGAGGTGATTATTCCGAAACGACCGGAAAGCACGCCACGCCGTATTCAGGTGCAGTAAGCTTATGCATCAAGGCGCAGGCCCGTTCTTGTGACGGGCCTCGTCATTTCGAGCTGAAAAGGTTTTGCTATGCGTTTTAAGGACTATTACCAGACACTTGGAGTTGAACCCGGAGCGGGTGAGGCGGAAATCAAAACCGCCTACCGCCGGTTGGCGCGCAAGTACCACCCGGATGTCAGCAAAGAAAGCAATGCCGAAGAGCAGTTTAAGGCCGTCAACGAGGCCTACGAGGTACTGCGCGACCCGGAGAAGCGGGCGGAGTATGACCAGATTCGTGCCGGTGGATTCCGCTCCGGCGAAGAGTTCCGGCCCCCGCCGGGATTTTCTCAAGGCGCCGGTGGCTTTAATTTTGATCCGGGTGGCGGCGCAGGGTTCAGTGATTTTTTTGAGAGCCTGTTCGGCAATCGTGCGCGTGCGCGAACTCAGCCGGCCGGCGATACCAAGGCGAAATTAAGTATTCCCCTGGAAGTGGCCTTTTCCGGTGGTTTGCAACGCATTTCGGTAAACGACAAAACGCTGGATGTGAAAATTCCTGCAGGCATTCGCAGCGGCCAGGTGATCCGCTTGGCGCGGCAGGGACAGGCCGGCGGAAACCTATTGCTCGAGATAGACATCAAACCCCATGCGGACTTCGAGCTGGACGGTAAAAATATTATTTATCTGCTGAACCTGAGCCCCTGGGATGCGGCTTTGGGTACCGTAGCGAAAGTGCCCACGCTCGGCGGCATCGTGGACCTCAAAGTCCCGCCGGACTCAGACACGGGTAAAAAGCTTCGTCTGCGCGGGCGTGGCATGCCCGATAAGAACGGGCCGGGCGATCAGATCGTACTGCTGGAAATCGGTGCACCCAAACCCGAGAGTGAGCGACAGCGCAAAGCCTACGCCGAACTCAAGGCGGCTTTCGAATAATTCGGGCAAAAAAAAGAGGCGAATCGCCTCTTTTTTTCTAAACTCAACGCGGCATCAATTGCCGGTGAGAACCTTTTCAATCGCTTCGGTCAGGGTGCCTTCGCTGAACGGCTTGGTGATGTAGGCCTTTGCGCCTTGGCGCATGCCCCAAACCTTATCGGTTTCCTGATCTTTGGTGGTAACCAGAATGACCGGAATATGGCCGGTTTCAGGATCTTTGGAGATAGCGCGTGTCGCCTGAAATCCATTCAAGTTTGGCATCACAACATCCATGAGCACCAAGTCAGGTTTCTGTGACTTAGCCATGTCTACGCCCTGAGCACCATCTTCGGCGGTCAGCGCTTCATGGCCGAGTTTTTCGACAATGCGCTTCATGCCGACGAGTTGGGACGGAGAGTCATCGACGATTAGGATTCGTGCCATAAAGAATGTTTCCTTAAAAATGTACTCAGAATTGTAAGCTGCAAGGCAGGTGATGTTGCAAGTACCCGGTCACAGTATAACCAGAGTGCGACCAAAAGAGGCGCCTTGGAGCATTTGTGGGAATATAGCCGAAAGGCCTTGTAAATCAGTCTCTTGTGTCGATATTTTGCTTAAATGCTGGGGTTTCCAGTCGCTGGCCAGATGTTGCCAGATTTCATCACGGATAAAGCGCTCCGTGCCTGCGGATGCGACGCCGAGCAAGCTAACACCGCGAATAATGAAGGGCATGACGGTCGCGGGGAATTCGGCGCTGGCGACCAATCCAGCGCTGGCGACGTTGCCATAAGGCGCGGTTTGCGCCAGCAAGCTGTACAACATGTATCCGCCGAGGTTATCGAGGCCGCCGCCAAAGCGGGCGGATTCCAATGGACGTTTTGTGCCGAGTACTTCCCGGTGAAACACTTCGCTCGCGCCCAGCGACTTCAAAAAGTCTGCTTGCTCATGTTTGCCGCTGATCGCGTGCACCTCAAAGCCGGCACGACTGAAAATATCGATCGCCAGCATACCCACGCCACCGGTCGCGCCAGTCACCGCAAGCGGACCCAGTTCCGGTCGCTGGCGGTTGTCCAGCATCCGGTATAGCGCCAGCGCCGCAGTGAACCCGGCGGTGCCGATAATCATCGACTCGCGAAGGCTTAAGCCTTTGGGGAGTTTTACCGTCCATTCGGCCGGCAGTCTCACGATCTGGCTGAAACCGCCATCTCGTGTTTCCGACAGACCGCAGCCGGTGCACAGCACTTCGTCGCCTTCTTTAAATGCGGGGTCAGTAGACGCGATAACCACGCCGGCGCTATCGATGCCGCCATTGAGCGGAAACGAGCGCAGGATCTTGCCTTCGCCGGTGCCGGCCAGTGCGTCTTTGTAGTTAACGCTGCTGAATTTTGCCTGTATTAAAACTTCGCCGGGACTTAATGAATCGCTGCCTATTGTCTCGACACCCGCTCGATAGCCGGCATCATCGCTATGAATTCGGAACGCATGAAACGCAGCAGGATTAACACTCATCACTTATCCATTGGCTCGAAGCATTGGTGTCTCATTCTACTCGCCTTTGTCTGGGGGGAAAATCGACTGGCCTCGTGGCGATGATTTGATATGCTGGACGCTTGGTATTTATAGCAGGGTCGATTGATGAAAATTCGCGGCGAATTCGATGTGCAGCTCAATCCGCAGGATGCACCGGGCCAGGTTAAAAACGTAAATTTAGGCCGGATGGAGATTGAGAAAGTTTACAAAGGGCCGTTCGATGGCACGGGCAAGGGTGAAATGCTTAGCGCCGTTACCGATGTCAACGGTTCAGCCGGCTATGTTGCAATCGAACGCGTTACCGGCGAACTCAATGGGCGCAAGGGCAGCTTTGTCGTACAGCATTTCGGGGTCATGAACCAGGGCGAGCGCGAACTACTTATTCGCATCATCCCGGATTCGGGAACCGAAGCGCTGACCGGCATCACCGGCACCATGCATATCGATATCACCGACGGTACGCATTACTACGAGATTGATTATGAGTTGCCGGCCTAATGTCGATGGGTTATTTCGGTCTGTGCTTTTTGTAATTCCGAGGCATTTCGTTTAGTTCATTTATTCCGACGAAAACCAGTATTTGCTTTTGTTTTTGATTTTCGTCTTGCCCTCGTGGCGACGAGGGCCAAAAGCGCTACCACTCTTTATCTACTCGCGACGCGCTCTCACTTTCGTAATTCTTCACTGCCCTTAATGCGACTAATTGCCCTCGTGGCGACAAAAGGGCGAAAAACGCTTCCGCCTGAATCGCCCTGTGCAGATCTCGCTATGAAGTAAATCCCGCCGCGATCGCTCAGGGATCGCCGGTTGGACCTTCTGTCCAATCGGCGATGCTCGGCGTCCCTGCCTCGCCCCTGTCGGGCCCTCTCTTCGCGCCCGCGGGTGCGATTCAATGGCGGGGCAAATCAAAGCCAGTTGAGCGTTCCGATTCTCTAAGCACAAAAGCCTGCCACTTAGCGAATACTCTGCGGTTAGGTCATCCCAGCGAAAGCTGGGATCTGCTTTTGTATTTCCGCTAGTGCAGTT
>CBDUOG010000093.1:0-6287 GCA_965368785.1 uncultured Gammaproteobacteria bacterium
CATGCTTCGCCACTACGCAGCACAGTCCGCACCGTTAATTCGGGCCGCATTTCGAGTCGGCGAAAAAATCCGCGTCGACGGGCGCGACTTAACCGTCGACCGGGTCGAGGAAGCAAATGGACTTGTGCAGTACGGCTGCGCCAATCGAACCATTCCGGAAGGGCAACTCGATCCGCAACAACCGCTGTCACAGGCTGACACTCGCTTAATGGCGGGCAAGGTTGATCGCAGTTCCCAGTTCGAACTACGTCGCGAATGCCTGCAACGCCGTGCCGAAGCGCGTAGTCACAGCGGCTGGGGCGTTCTGGGCTCGCGAATCGATTTAATCCCGCACCAGCTGCGCGTAGCGCAAACCGCTGCACACCGCCGACCGGTGCGACTGCTACTGGCCGACGAAGTCGGACTGGGTAAAACGATTGAGGCGAGTTTGGTTGCCGCGCAGTTACTGGCTTCTGGTCGGGCTGCACGCTGCCTCATCCTCACTCCGGATAGCTTGGTC
The DNA here is from genome assembly GCA_965368785.1 of uncultured Gammaproteobacteria bacterium. Classification (GTDB taxonomy): domain Bacteria; phylum Pseudomonadota; class Gammaproteobacteria; order Xanthomonadales; family Xanthomonadaceae; genus Silanimonas. The sequence continues at coordinate 500 of CBDUOG010000093.1, forward strand.
AACCAGTGGTATATCGAGCTATTACGGCGATTCAATCTCAGCTTCGCGATCTATGATGAAGAGCGTTGCGAATCTTTGGACCAGAACGCCTCAGACCGAAATCCCTTCGATGATGAGCAGTTAGTAATCGCTTCAATCGATTGGATGTCTTCGCATGCCAAACGCTGTGCGCAAGCGATCGACGGGAAATGGGACATTCTGATTGTCGACGAAGCCCACCACCTGCACTGGGATAAATCATCGCAAAGCGCTGAGTATGACCTGATCGAAGCACTCGCCGCGCGCACCGCCAATGTGCTCCTACTGACCGCCACCCCCGAGCAGCTCGGTCACGGCGCACATTTTGCTCGCCTGCGCCTGCTGGATCCGGAACGATTTTCAAACTTGGAAAGTTTCTTGCAGGACGAAGCCCGGTTTGTTGCGCTGGGACAGCTGGCCGAAAAAATATCCAGTGGTGAGGCATTAAGCATCGGCGATATCGAGCAGCTGCACCAACTTTTCGCCGGCGAATCCGAATGGCTGAAGCGTTGTCTGGACTCCATCGAGTCGAGCGGCACGCAACAAGAGCTGGTCGCAGCGATGATCGACCGGCACGGCACCGGCCGGGTTATGGTGCGAAATCGTCGAGCCAGTATCGGCGGATTCCCTAAGCGCATTTTGCACACGCAAGAACTATCCTCGGCTGATGAAACCGCCCTGCTCGGCAGGCTCCGTGCAGAATTTTGCTTTGACGCTGGGCTGCACAACGATGAGCCGGCACATGACTATGTGCGCGACCCGCGGACCGACTGGCTACTGCATATCCTCGACGAATTAGGCTCGGCAAAAGTACTGGTGCTGTGTAGCACCCGAAACAAAGTCCAGGCATTAGAAGAGGCGCTGCGCATGCGCAGCGGTATCGCCGCAGCGCGATTCCACGAAGACATGAACCTTCTTCAGCGTGACCGCAACGCCGCGTATTTTGCCGACCCGGAAGGAGCAAGAATCCTGCTTTCCTCCGAAATTGGCGCCGAAGGCCGCAATTTTCAGTTCGCTCAACACGTGATTATGTGGGACCTGCCTTGTTTGCCCGACATGCTCGAACAGCGCATCGGCCGTCTTGATCGAATTGGCCAAAGCGGCGACGTCCATATTTTTTGCGCCGCCGTGGATAACTCGCCACAGGCTGTTCTGATGCAGTGGTACCAGAAAGGACTCAATGCGTTCATCGCTCCGCCGGTAGCGGGTCGTGCACTCATGAAAGAGTTCGGAAGCGATCTGCTGCAGCTGGCGCAAAGCGCTGCAGAAGAAAACTCCGAAGCGCTTGATGCATTAATCAGCATGACCCTGTCACGCAACGCCCGGTTAACCGAAGAGTTCATGCGGGGTCGTGATCGGCTTCTGGAAATGGCAAGCCGATTTGGCGCAGAACATAGTTCGTTATTGCTGGACCTGCAAGAAACCGACCGACTGGCGGCAGAAGATGATTATGTGTTTCGACTACTCGAAAGTTTTGGCGTGCAAAACGAGAGTTTAGGCCACCGGATCAGTCTGCTCGATCCAGAGCACCTGATTATTGATGGCTTCGAAGAATTGAAGTCCGGCCCGCGATTAGCCACCTTGGATAGAGCCACCGCACTGTCTCGAGAAGAGGTGCTGTATTTGAGGCAAGATCACCCGATGGTTATGTCTGCACAGGATATGCTGCTGTCGAGCGATCAAGGCAATAGCGCCTTTTTAGTCGACGAAGAATTACCACCGCGGACCGCCATACTCGAAGCGCTGTTTGTTATTGAGTGTGTCGCGCCACCGCATCTGGACGCCGAGCGATTCTTACCGATTACACCGTTTTCGGTCGCCGTTGATTCACGGATGAAAACGCGCGAGCAGTACACACCGAGCGAGCGGGCCAGAATCCGCACCGGTGACCGGCAGTTCGACCTAAGTTCGCTCAGAAAGATTCTTGCCGGACTGATTCCGCCGATGATGGAGCACAATCGGCAAACCGCACAAACCGCTTGCGAACAGTTGATCCAAGTCGCTATATCACATGCCGATCGCAAACTGACTGACGAAATCGAGCGCCTGCAGACGCTGGCCAAAGTTAATCCTGCGGTTCGCCCTGAGGAAATTGAACGTCTTCAACACGAGCGGCAGCAACTGCTTGACGCCCTGCCCGGTGCACGCGCGCGACTTGAGTCTTTGCGTCTGGTTGCCAGCAGCGACTTCTTGTCGCTGCGGCGCTGAGCTTTAATGCATTCTGCGCGGGCCGCGCGGATTAAACGGCGGCCTGCCACGCCAGTATTGGATCAGCAGGAATCCAAAGAGCATGCCGCCCAAATGCGCAAAGTGGGCAATTCCGCCTCCCGCTCCGCTTAGTCCTGAGTACAATGCCAAAGCGCCGAAAATAATGACGAGCGTGCGCATTTTTAAAGGGATTGGCGGTATCAGTAACATCACTTGCTGGTTTGGAAACATCATCCCCATTGCCAGCAGCACGCCATACACACCACCGGATGCACCGATCGTAATGCCCGGGGAAATTAGCCCGGTGAGCGGCAGTATCAGCTGGACTAAGCCGGCGCCGACCACGCAGACCAGTAAAAAGGTTAAATAGCGTTTGGGACCCCACACTGCCTCGATACTTGAGCCGAACATCCATAGCGCCAGGCCATTCAAGAACAGATGAAGCATGTCACCGTGCAACAATGCATAGGTCACCAATTGCCATGGTAAAAATCCGCCGAATTCAAACTCACCAAACGCATTAATCCCGCCGATCGGCTGCAAGGCGAACAACTGGATGAATACCTGCGGAGAGATCAATGACGCAATAAAACCGATGGTCATCGCCCACAGGACTTTCTGCGTGACCGGCATTAAATGTGGAAACATCGTTTGGTGATTCCAAAGTAGTAGGGCTTTATTATATTGGGACCGCAGTCCAATTAAGGCAACCATGAGCAGCCCGCATGTTGAGTCGCAACTCGAATTAATTGCCGACGGCCTGTTCAGCGATGGTTATTGCATTGGCCGTGGATTGTATGATCATCAGATTTTACTCGGTGCGCAATCGGAAGCGCTCGGCCTTCAGCGCACCGGCCAGTTCAAAACTGCAGCGACTGGCAAAGGCGCTGGGCGGCGGATTGCCCATCTGCGTGGAGACAGCACGCTTTGGCTAAACGACGCGAGCTGCGGTTTAGCCAGCCAACAGATACTCGCGGCCAGCGATGCGATCCGCGTTGGCTTGAATAGGCGATTGATGTTGGGCTTGAACGGACTGGAAGCGCATTACGCAATATATCCGCCCGGCGCAGGCTATGTGCGCCACCGTGATCGCTTCAACAATGACGATGCTCGGGTTGTTTCGATGGTGATCTACCTCAATCCCGCCTGGCCAGACTCAGCCGGTGGTCAGCTGCGGCTCTACACCGACAAGGGGCCGTTGGATATCCTGCCGGAACTGGGCACCTGTGTATTTTTCTTGAGTGAAAAGTTGGAACACGAAGTGCTTGCGGCCACTCAAACCCGAATGAGCATTGCGGGCTGGTTCAGACGCCAACGCGGTGTGCTTTAGCGCTCAAAGTCCTGCCAGAGCAAGCGATCCAGGTCCGGTTCGGGCATGCGCACCCTGGCCCCCTTAATCTCGACACCTTCGGCTTGTAATCGTGTTTTTTGCTCGTTGAAGCCGGGCGAATCGAGCGGCAACGCAATTCGGCCATCGGCGCGCAAAACGCGATGCCACGGCAGATCCGGATCGGTATTATTGGACAGTATGCAAGCCACCATACGCGCCCGACCCACAAGCCCGGCCAGGGCTGCGACACGGCCATAGCTCATGACCGATCCGCGCGGAATCTGCCGGATCACCGCCAATATCCTGTATTCTGCATCTGTAACCATGATGGTTTAGGATAAAACGGCTTAGAAGGAATAGCGAGAATGCAAAATTTTGAACAAATTCGCGGACATATACAGGGCAAGTACAAAATTGCCACTACCGAACCGTATCTGATCTGTGTCGAACTGTCGCTTGAATCCGGCAAACGCCACCAAAGTATTTTTTTGACCGAACTTGAAGGCGAAGATAACCGTAATTATTTGCGCGTGAGTACCATTATCGCGCCAATGACCGGCCTGGATCCAAAACGCATGCTGGCATTTAACTGGCTGAGCCGCGTGGGCTATCTGGCAATCGGCGAGCTCGACAACGTGCCTTATTTGCAGCTCTGCGAAAACCGCCCCTACGACTCCTTGAGCGCTGCTGAAATTGACCGCTTAGTATTGGAGATCGGCGGCATGGGCGATGAAATGGAACGCATGATGTCTGCCGGCGGCGATCTGCTTTAATCGTGAGCCCAGCCATGCCCGAAGACCCCGAAACGTATCGAAGTTCACCGAGACACTTCTTAGCTAAATTAAATGGAATACCACGATGATTGAACTCATCGTCGTCATTATATTGATCTTATGTAACGGCTTTTTAGCGCTGTCAGAGATGGCGGTAATGACGTCGCGCAAGAGTCGCTTGCGTCAGCTAGCAGCACACTCGCGTCGTGCCCGTCTGGCTCTGGAGCTGTCGGAAAACCCCGAATCGTTCCTGTCATCGGTTCAGGTATGGATCACGCTGCTTGGACTGATGACCGGCTATTTCGGTGCCGAAGCGGTGGCACAGCACCTGAACGGTCCATTCGAAGCGTTCGAAGTTACAGCGCCCTATGCCACGAAACTGGCGTATATCTTCAGCTTCGTCACCATTACGTTTTTAACCGTGGTGCTCGGCGAGCTGTTGCCGAAGCGCTTGGCCATCGTTTCACCGGAACGCTTAGCGATGATCGTCGCGATGCCGGTGCGCGTGCTTTCAATCATTGCACGCCCTGCGGTCATAGCCTTAAGTGCGACCACCAGTATGTGCCTGAAAATTTTAGGTCTCGGCAGTGTTGCCGGTGAAAATATTACCGAAGAGGAAATTCGTCTATTGGTGGCCGAAGGTCACGAGCAAGGCGTGATTGACGTTGATGAGCGCAACATGGTCAATCGTGTCCTTCGCTTAGGCGATCGAACCGCGGAAAGCCTGATGACGCCGCGTCCGCGAATTATCTGGCTAGACGCCGATGAACCACTCATCGCCAATTTGGCGATCATGCGTACTACGCCGTTCTCCAGATACCCGGTTTACCGCGGTAGCGACGATCAAGTTCTGGGTGTTCTCGAAGTTAAATCGCTGGTCGGCAAGATGGGCAAGATCACCGATTCGATTTTTTCAGATCTACGGCCTGCCTTGTTTGTATCGGAATTTACCGGCTCACTAAAACTACTGGAAATCTTCCGCGAAGAATCACAAACCATGGCGCTGGTCGTCGATGAGTATGGCGACATTGTCGGCATGGTCACAACAAATGATCTTTTGGGTGCAGTTATCGGCCGAAATCAAAGCACTGAATCGCCTAGCTTCGAGTCGGCGATTATCACCCGCTCCGATGGCAGCTGGTTGGTTGATGGTCGTGTCTCCACTGAGGACCTCCGAGAGCTCTTATCGGTCGGAGAGCTTCCAGGTGAGTCTGAGCAAGACTTTCACACCGCAGCTGGCATGATGATTTCCTGGTTTGGTCGAATTCCCCACTCAGGTGAGCATTTTGTTTGGAAAGGCTTTCGATTTGAAGTGATCGATTTAGACGGCGCGCGCGTTGATAAATTGCTTATTTCAAAGGAGTTGGTGGGTGAACAAGAGCCGATTAATTAGGCAGCGCTATTTCTTATGATTGAAAAAATCAGTACTCGAACGCTGCTTAATCAACTGGCCGATGGC
>CBDUOG010000094.1:0-6241 GCA_965368785.1 uncultured Gammaproteobacteria bacterium
GCGGAGACAGACCCGCCATCATCGGTCTTGCGTCGTGCCTATGAACTCGGTGCCCAGGCAATCCGGGGCGGAAGCGATTATTTGTACGAGCGTTTTGCAGACCACTGGGTTTGGCGCGAACCGGGCGCCTATCTGGAGTTGCCGCTTCCGGCATTACGGGCGCCGGCGCAATTGCAAAATGCTGCTGCTGCGGTAGCGGCTGTGCGAGCTAGCGCGTTGTCGGTCGGTGATGACAGTCTTGCCAGAGGCGTTGTCAATGCACAGCTACGCGGCAGATTGGAGCGGATTAGCACGGGCCCGGAAATTTGGGTCGACGTTGCGCATAATCCACAAGCCACTCGCCAGCTCTCTCAGTGGCTAAGCCAGGACGCGAGGCCGACTTTGGCTGTTTTTAGTGCATTGGCTGATAAAGACATATCCGGTATTTTGATGCAGATACACGCGCAAATTGACCATTGGCATATTGCCCCTCTCAGTGAAGAGGGGCCCCGGATACTTAGTGCAGATCAGCTCTGGCAAAGAGTCAGCGCGACGATCGATTCAAAGAAAATAACGATCCACCCCACACTCGCTGATGCGGTAGATTCAGCGGTCGCACAAAGTTCTGCTCAGCATCGTGTATTGGTTTTTGGATCATTCCATACGGTGGCCGAAGTTATCTCAACGCGGCGTTCAGTTTGATGACAGGCGCTATAATGCAGGCGAACTTCGAGGAGCTTCGGCATGGAAACCAAGGTTAAGCAAAGACTCATAGGCGCGATAGTTTTGGGTGCGTTGGCAGTAATTTTTCTACCTATGTTGCTACAGGGGCCCAAAAACGATGATTCGGTCGTGCAGAATGTACCTCTGAGCGTGCCAGTGCCTGAAAGTCAGGAGTTCGAAACGCGCGAACTGGCCTTGGATCTGCCGGACGCCCAAGCCGGTGAAGATGGCGTGCTCGGTATGCCAGATCAACAAGAACCCTACGATCCCGATCAAGATCGCCCTGATGCGTCGGGCTCATCGACCGCAGATGCCGTGACGACAGTCACCGCCGGGACACCGCCGCCACCACTGGAAATGCCGAATGAAGTTGATACGGTTCTGGCTCCTGCGGTTGATGCAGCGACAGGCAAGCCCGATGCGCCTGCCAAGCCAACTCCGATGGCGACCACCGCCGGTGAGTTTGTAGTCAATGTCGGCAGTTTCAGCAATTTGCAGGCCGCTGCTGACCTGGTGCGCCAGCTTAAACAGGCAGGCCTGAATGCCTATGCCGAGCCGGTTACTGTTGGCGGAAAAAGTGCCATGCGGGTGCGTTCGGGCCCATTTGCTTCACGCACTTCAGCAGAGCAGGCGCGTCTACAGGTCAATAAGTTGCTCGGCGTGAACTCGCTGGTGATGAATTTAGAGGACGAATCACCGGTTCCGGCACCGACGGCCTCCAAAAGTACTTCAGCAGCACCGGGCTTTGCAGTACAGGTTGGAGCATTTAGACAGGAGCCCGAGGCTAAAGCTCTGGTTGCCCGAGCTAAAGCCGCTGGATTTAACGCGTTTCATCAAAGCGTCAATACCGATCAGGGTGTGCTCTTCAGGGTACGTCTGGGGCCTGAGGCGGACCGGGAAAAGGCCGAGGCACTGTTGCAGAAAGCACGACGTAATTTAGGTCTCCCCGGAATGATCGTCGTATATCCCTGATGACAGTTTTGGATTTGTTTTTGCTCGGATTGGTACTGCTATCAGCAGGAATAGGGCTTTGGCGCGGCTTGTTGACTGAAGTTTTGTCTCTGCTCATTTGGGCGCTGGCGTTCTGGGTGGCGTATCGCTTTGGCAATTGGGCCGCGCAATTCCTGCAATTTATCGAGTCATTACAGCTGCGTGCAATTGTCAGCTACGTGGGTTTGTTTATTGTTGTGCTGAGTCTCGGTGCTTTACTGGTTTGGGGCATCCGTAAACTCATGCAGGAAAGCGGCCTGTCCGGCACAGACCGTACTCTGGGCTTTGTTTTCGGGCTCTTCAGAGGCGTGCTTATCTGTGTCGCTATCGTTGTTCTGATGGCGTTTACGCCGATGCAGCGTGAGCCGTTTTGGCAAGACTCAACGACCGTACCGGTTTTGTTGGAAACCGCCGATTGGATTAAAAGCTTGCTGCCTGATGCCAGCTCAGAGGAAAATATAGATTCGTTGATCAAGCCCCTGACATCGCCAGATGAATCAAACAACGGGGCTGAGCAGGTATCTAATTAGTCGGAGCTCTGACGCATGTGCGGCATTATCGGAATTGTGGGTGTGCAGGATGTCGCGCCATCGCTTTATGACGGACTTACCGTATTGCAGCACCGCGGCCAGGATGCCGCAGGAATCGCGACCGTAGACGGCTCTCGTCTGCGATTGCATAAAGGCAACGGTTTAGTTCAAGAAGTATTTGGCCTAAGCCAGATGCAGACACTCAACGGCCGGGTTGGAATAGGGCATTGCCGATATCCGACCGCTGGTTCCGAGGGCTCAGATGAGGCTCAACCGTTTTACGTCAATTCGCCTTATGGCATTGCATTTGCCCACAACGGCAATCTAATTAATACCGATGCCTTGCGCCGGCAGGTTTTTGAAGATGATCGTCGTCACGTGAATACCGGGTCGGACTCTGAAGTATTGCTCAACGTTTTCGCGCATGAACTCGATGCACAGAAGACACTGTCTCCACAATCAGCGATGCGGGCCGTAGCTGCGGTGCATCGTCGGGTGCAGGGCGGCTACGCCGTAGTTGGCGCAGTGCTTGGGCTCGGCCTGGTGGCATTCCGTGATCCCAACGGTATCCGCCCCTTAGTCCTGGGTAAGCGCGAAGCCGCTGACGGCGTTGAATATGCCGTTGCCTCTGAGTCAGTCGCCCTGGATTTGATCGGATTCAGTTTGGTGCGCGATCTCGCCCCGGGCGAGGTATTGGTCATCACCACACGTGGCGAACTATTTTCTGAAATCGGCTGCGAACCGGCTGCGCATACGCCCTGCATTTTTGAATATGTTTATTTCGCGCGACCCGATTCGATGATGGATACAGTCAACGTGCATAAAGCGCGGATGCGGATGGGTGAGGCTCTTGGCGCAAAAATTCTCCGGATTTGGCCGGACCATGACATCGATACGATCATTCCAATTCCCGACTCATCACGTGACGCCGCGTTAGAAATTGCCAATGTCCTGGGCGTTAAATACCGAGAAGGATTCGTAAAAAATCGTTATGTTGGCCGCACGTTTATTATGCCGGGCCAGAGCCAGCGGGTTAAGTCCGTGCGGCGCAAGCTAAACCCCATCCCGCTAGAGTTTCGAAATCGTAATGTACTTTTAGTCGACGACTCCATTGTGCGTGGTACGACCAGTCAACAGATTGTACAGATGGCACGAGAAGCCGGCGCCAAAAAAGTTTATCTGGCATCGGCCGCACCGCCGGTGCGGTTCCCTAATATTTACGGCATCGATATGCCGGCTGCGGAAGAGCTTATTGCACATGGTCGTAGCGAGGCTCAGATTCAGCAGATTCTGGGCTGTGACCGACTTATTTACCAGGATCTCGAAGACCTGGTGTCGGCCGTATCCGGGCCCAAGCAAAGGCTTACCCGCTTTGATACCTCGTGCTTTTCCGGGGAATACGTGACAGGTATCGAGCCGGACTACTTCGAAAAGTTAAAGCAATCGCGCAGTGATGATGCAAAGCGTCAGCGCCGAACCGGCTGATCTGAACAAGACATTTTCTGGGCTCAGCCTGCAGCAGGCGGCTTATGTGTGTCTGATGACCGGACAGCCCGAATTAAAGTGTCGACTGACCTTTGCCCTTAGCACGCTCTGGCGCGAGCGAAAAATCGCGCTTCGCACGGCAGTACCGACTGAGCCTGAGGCCGTTCCGGTGCCGGGTAAACCGGAACGGCCAAGACTCGTTGAGGCACGCAATCTGGCGCGCCGTGGGGTGGGTACGCAGCAAGGGCGTGCAGCATTCCTGCATGCCATTGCCCATATTGAGTTCAATGCGATTAATTTGGCGTGGGATGCGGTTTACCGCTTTGACGGCATGCCCGATGAGTATTATTCGGATTTTGTGGCAACTGCTGATGATGAAGCGCGGCATTTTCTGATGCTGCAAAAGCGGCTTGCTGAGATTGGCGTCAGCTACGGCGATTTTGATGCGCACAACGGTTTGTGGGAAATGGCTGAAAAAACCGCGCACTCTTGTTTAGAGCGGATGGCCTTGGTGCCACGGGTGCTCGAAGCAAGAGGTCTGGACGTGACTCCGCACATGATCGAAAAGCTGCGCCATGAGGGGGATACCGAATCGGTCGAGATACTCCAGACTATTCTCAAAGAAGAAGTAGCGCATGTGGCCGCGGGCACCCGATGGTTTAATTACCTGTGCGCACAGCAGGGGCATGAGCCCAAAGCAACCTTTCTAGCCCTGGTCCGGCGCTTTGCCGCGCACGTCGTACGACCACCTTTTAATGTCAGCGCCCGATCACGGGCAGGTTTTGATGCCATCGAAATGGCCAAGCTGATGGAGCTTTTCGAGCAACAAAGCGCACCGCAAGCCCTGAAGTTCACTGATGATACTAAACATTAAGTATAGTTAATAAGTAACTGAAGCATATATATATAATGTATTTCAATCCCGATCAACCGAAGGCTCATGCCCTGTTTTTCCATGGGGCAGGAGCGGGTTCGTGGCAATGGGCTATCTGGCAACGCGTGTTTGCTGCGTACGAATTTTCATCTGCGGCAGTCGATTTAGAGCCATCCATCGAAGGCATCCCAGAAACTTCGCTAGCGCAGTATCGTCAGCAATGCCGGAATTTTACCGGCAACGAGATGAGCAGGAATCGTGATTTACCGATTGTTCTAATCGGTGCCAGTATGGGTGCTGCGCTTGCAGCAGACATGGCGCTCGATTTCAATGTCGCTGCGCTGGTTCGGGTCAATCCGATTATCGGTGGGCTGTGGGCCGCGCCAAACAGTGTCAATGAGTCCGGGGTTGTGCCGTGGAGGAGGCGGGCGAGGTTGGATTCCAGTCGGCGGGCTTTAGGCGCGCGCCCCTTAGTCGATCACATTTTTTCCTTCAGGCGCTGGCGCGATGAGTCTGCGCAAGTCCTGCATACCTTAGCCGACGCAGTTCGATCAAGCACTCCAGCGAGCAATCAGCTGGTCTTTGCATCAGAGCTGGACACGGATATAGATTTTCAGGCCGTAAAGTATTACGCAGAGCAAATCGGCGCCCGGTTTATTCAGTCAAACGGTCTGCACATCGATGCTGTGATGGGGCGAAGTGCATTTAGCTGTTCGCTTGATGCTGTCAATTGGCTGAATGAAAAATTCTCCTAGTCGATCAGTTCAGCATCCGTTATTGCGCAATCGAACAGTCTGAGCTTGCATCCATGCAGATGCTTTTGGAGTTAGCTTATGAAACATTTCATTCTTCTTGCATCGATCGCTGGTCTTTCATTGGTTTCCTTTGATGCCAGCGCATCCCACAAACATCGCGGCTCACAGTATGACTATGCGAGAGTTGTAGATGCCGATCCTATTTTAGTTCGCGGCGAGCCGCGCTATGAGGAGCGTTGCTGGGTTGAGCAAAGTTATGGTCGGCACGATAGTCGTGACAATCGCACGTCGCGGACCGTGCTCGGAGGCATTGTTGGCGCCGCCATCGGCAACCAGATTGGTAGCGGTGATGGGCGTCGCGCTGCAACGGCAGCCGGTGCAGTTATTGGCGCATCAATCGGTCATAACTCTGGCCGACGCGACCATCGTGGCGATTACTACGAGCACCGCCGCTGCGAGACGGTTCATGTGGGCTACTACCCGGATCGCGTTGTGGGCTACCACGTCGATTATGAGTACTACGGCCGAATCTACAACACGCGCACCGATCACCACCCTGGCCGCAAGATTCGAATCCATCGTTCTCACCACCCGCGCCCCAGACACTATCGCTACGACGACTAGGGGTTTGGTCTCGGGGCTGACATGCATGCAAAGGGGCTCTCGGGCCCCTTTGTCTTCGCCGCTTCTGCTGCGTGGGAGAAAGTGCTTCTTTTTTCTTTTTTTAAAAAAGGGCGGGGCCTCAAAAACTGGGTAATTGTTCGAGCCCGACTGATTAGCGCATAGCAGAGTTTAAAACCGTGAGGCAGATCAAGCTTTAATGCTTGTTGACAGTAATCCGGCACACAACAGCGTGATACGCTTGATTTCTTAACGTCGTTTGCGCGAAAGACTAGTGGATGCAA
>CBDUOG010000095.1:0-6176 GCA_965368785.1 uncultured Gammaproteobacteria bacterium
ACTGTCTTGTGCCGAGCCGCATCCAGCCAGCAGACCCATCAAAAATATCGCAAAGATAAACCGTGGCATAAGTATCCCGAAGTGATCAAACGAATTAGAAGCTATCTTGGGACAGGCATCGAAAGCTTTATCTTAAGGTGAGCACTAGAGTACCCGAGGAAATATCGGTGCGCAGCTAGTCGGCAATTTTTTTAAAGCTGAAAAGCTCAGTCTGCCCTTTGAAATCAAAGGCGCCCCGCACTTTAATGTGCAACTTTTCGTCCGCGGCAAACTCCCCCCAATCCGCGTCTTGTACACCTTCGCTGAGTAGTAATCGAATGTGCTCATCTTCACGCAAATAGGTGCCATAAAAAAACTCGCGCCGGGCACCCTGCCCTAAAGCCCACTGCTTACCAACGCAGTGGTAGTCCTGATGAACAATTGCAGCCCATTGACCTAGCGGGCCGAGAATCAGAGTTCCGGATTTGACCGTGATGCCGCAACTGGATTCCTCATTAGCGAACAGCCAGGCCTCAGCGGGCAGTTCATGAGCATTGACCGAGACCAGTCGATACGAGCCGGCAATGTCACTGGACCCTGCGGGCGTGCCGGCATTCAGTGCGGCGGCTGTCGAAGCTAAGAATCCGGCGAGCAGTACCCATTTAAGTTTCATGGCAGACCCCATTAGACAGAGCAACTGGTAGGTGTAAATCGTTGACCACAACGTTAACTTACGCATATTCGCCGGCTATTGGCCATTTCGAACCAAAAAAAACCCGCCTGTTGGCGGGTTTTCTTGTTTATCAGTCACTTATCAGGCAAAAGCGTCTTGCAATATGATGTTTGCATCGCGATCAGGACCGGTAGAAACCATCGCCAACGGACAACCCGCCAACTCTTCCAATGCGCGTAAATATGCGCGCGCGGCGTGCGGTAACTTGCTGAATTCTTTAACATTGTGTGTGTTCTCGGTCCAGCCCGGGAACTCCAGATAGACTGGCTCGCACTCGTTCCAGCCCGCCGCATCTAAGGGCGCGTATTCGGTTTCTTTTCCGCGGTAGCGATAAGCCACACAGACTTTAAGCGACTCCAAGCCGTCAAGAACATCCAGCTTGGTGATGCACAGGCCGTTGATACCGTTTATCGCTACGGCACGCTTGAGCGCAACCAGGTCAATCCAGCCGCAACGACGCGGTCGACCGGTCGTGGCACCGAATTCGGCACCGCGTTTACGAATTTCTTCGCCCATCGCATCGTCGAGCTCGGTTGGAAACGGACCGCCACCTACGCGGGTAGCGTATGCCTTGGCGATACCCAGAACATAATCGATCGAATTTGCACCCACGCCGGTTCCGGCCAATGCTCCGCCGGTGGTCGTGTTGCTTGATGTCACGTACGGATAGGTACCGTGATCGATATCCAGCAAACTACCCTGGGCGCCTTCAAACAGTACGCGCTGGCCTTTGGCCCGCATCTCGTGCAGCACGCCGGCGACATCGTATTTCATCGGCTCGAGGTACTCGCCATAGGCCAGGGCCTCGTCGAGGGTCTGCTGATAATCCACCGCATCGACACCCAAATATTTGGTCAGTACGAAGTTGTGGTATTCCATCGTGACACGCAGCTTTTCTGCCAATTCTTTCGGATAGGCCAGATCGGCGAGTCGGATGCCGCGCCGCGCTACTTTATCTTCATAGGCCGGGCCAATACCACGGCCGGTCGTGCCAATGGCTTTGCCGCCAGCGGCTTTTTCTCGGGCCTGATCGAGCGCGACATGATACGGCATGATGATCGGGGTCGCCGGGCTGATTTTCAGGCGCGAACGCACATCAATGCCCTCGGCCTCCAGGCCTTCAATTTCTTTCTTCAGAGCTTGCGGGCTCAGCACGACACCATTGCCGATCAGACACAGCACGCCTTCGCGCAGAATGCCGGAGGGGATCAGATGCAAGACGGTCTTTTTACCGTTGATGACCAAGGTATGGCCGGCATTATGGCCGCCTTGAAAGCGCACAACCGCTCCGACGCGTTCGGTCAGCAAATCTACGATTTTGCCTTTACCCTCATCGCCCCATTGCGCACCCAACACTACTACTGATTGACCCATCGGTCCTCTCCAAAACCCAAACAAGGAAAAAGCCGAGGTGGACCCCGGCTTTTTCATATTATCCACGATTACGCCTCGATTTTCAGGCTTTTTCTACTCTGATCCGGGTAAACGCGGCTATCCGCGCACCAACCACAGAAAAAACATACCGACAACGATCAAACAGCCGCCAATCACCCGTAGCTGGCCTCCGGGAGCCTTAATCAGCTCAGCAGCGGCACGCTTCCAGGCGCTGGGAAAGGCAAACAAGAACAAGCCTTCAAGCACCAGCACCAAACACAGCGCGGCAAGCAAATCCGGGGACAGGCCCACCGGAGCTTACCTTCGACCTTTATCGAAGTACTGCAAGAACTCGGAGTCCGGATCCAGAACCAAGGTCGTCTTACCGTCCAGCAGGGACGCCCGATAGGCCTCCAAACTGCGGTAGAACGAGTAAAACTCGGCATCACGGTTGTAGGCCTGGGCATAGATATCTGCAGCACGGGCATCGCCCTCACCGCGCAGGATCTGTGCATCGCGCTCGGCCTCGGCCACGATGACCACTTGTTGACGTTCTGCATTAGAGCGAATTTCATCGGACAGCTCAGTACCCTCAGCGCGTAACTGATTGGCAACGCGGGTACGTTCTGCTGACATACGCTCAAACACCGAGCTCAAAATCGTGCTGTCATCCGGCAAGTTAATCCGCTTAATCCGGATATCAACAATTTCAACGCCCAAAGTATCCGCGCCGTCTTTTGTCAATGAGACCAGCTTCTGACCCAAATCGACTCGAGTACCGGAGACAACTTCCTGCAGACTCAACTGGTTGATCTGGTCACGCAATACGTTCTTGATAATCGGCTGCAAACGAGCACGAGCGGCGTCTTCGTTACCACCACTGGCGGCGCGATAGTAAGTTGAGACATCACTGATGCGCCACTTCACGAAAAAGTCGACGCTAACGTCTTTCTTTTCCGAAGTCAGGTAGCGTTCCGGTGAGTCATCGAGCGTCAAAATTCGGCGATCAAATTTACGCACTTCTTCAACCAGTGGGACCTTAAAGTGCAGGCCTGGCTCAAGGCCACTGCGCACAACTTTACCTAGGTTCAAAACGATCGCTGTCTGACTTTCGTTGACCGTAAAGGCCGAACCCATCAACAGTAGAAATGCCGCGACCACGCCGATCGCAATAAAGGATGAATTACGCATTAGCGGCCTCCCGAGCGACTGGTGGTATTTCGTTTGCTGGTACTGCGATCGCCCGACTGTTGCGACTGCTGCTGCGCGCCTTGAATCACCTGTGGCGGCAACATATTGATCGATTGACCACCAGTAGCCGAGGCAGGCATTGGCACAAACAAGGTGTTTTTATCGCTACCCAGAAGAATGCGCTGATTGGCCGCGATCACTTCCTGCATGGTTTCCAGATACAAACGCTTGCGGGTAACTTCCGGCGCGCGTCGGTATTCGTTGGCCAATAAGGTGAAACGTTGCGCATCACCGGATGCTTTGGCGATCAAAGCATCTTTGTAACCTTGCGCTTCCTGACGGATCGCGGCGGCTTGACCGCGTGCTTCAGGAACAATTTTACTGGCCAATGCTTTGGCTTCGTTTTCAATGCGGTTTTTATCTTCGCGCGCGCTAATCGCGTCATCGAAGGCTTTCTTCACTTCTTCCGGCGGACGCGCATCGGGCAAGTTAAATTCACTGATTGCCAATCCGGTTTCATATTTCTCCAGCGCCTTCTGCAACCGCTCTCTGGAGGTGGCGACAAGCGAACTACGCTCAAACAGCACAATATCCATCGTGTTGTTGCCGACGGCCTCACGCACCGCGCTTTCTGCGGCTTGCTTTAATGTCGTCTCCGGGTCAGCAGACCCAAACAGGAACACCCGTGGGTCGGTCTTGCGATATTGAACGTTGTACTTAATATCGACGATATTTTCGTCCTGAGTCAGCACGCGCACTTCACCGCTGAGGGTAAAAACGTTGGTCGCATCAACCACAATCGCCGTCTCAATTGGCCAAGGCCACTTAAAGTTCGGGCCCGGCTGCATAATTCGATTGAAGTCGCCGAACCGCAGCACAACTCCGCGCTCACGTTCATCAATCAGTTTGAACGAGTTGAACAATAACCAAACTAAGAATATGGCTGCAACAACCATCAACGGATTAAAGCCGCTGCTTCCGCCGCCGCCGAACATGTCGCGCAGGCGTTGCATCGGATCGCCATCTGAACCCTTGCGCTTGCCGCGCCAAGGGTCCGGTTTGTTACTTCCAGGGGTATTCCAGGCCATAAGGACTCCATTAACTCCGTCGGGCGAGGCTCGCCCGGCAGATCTTCAATTTGAATTGTAGAAAGGCTCAGCTTCGCCCACAAGCAAAAGCTGTTCTAAGGGGTGCCCGCCACTTTCTGTGGCAAGCCGTTTTGCCGTGTTTTTCGGCATATCAATTTGAATCGCCCAGCCTTGCTCGTCGCAGGATTCACTCACGATTGCATCGAGCTCATGCAAACGCGCGCGCAGACGCCCGTCGGCGCCGCTCAAACGCAATTCACCGCTCAGGCGCTGGCTGTTGAAACACGCCGAAACGGCATCTTTGAGCAGATCCAGACCTATATCATTCTGGGCACTCAGCCAAACACGGGTTTTTGCACCGTCATTCTGGTCGATTCGGGGTGGAAAATTCTCCAGCCGGTCAATCTTATTGAACACCAATATTTGCGGAATATCTCCAGCGCCAATTTCTTCGAGCACCTCATTGACCTGCTGAATGCGCTCCTGCCGCAACGGATCGCTGGCATCGACGAGATGGATCAGCAGATCTGCATCTTTGACTTCCGAAAGCGTAGATCGAAATGCTGCTACCAATTCATGCGCCAGATCGCGCACAAAACCCACGGTGTCGCTTAACAGCACGGGGCCACAGGGCAGGCCCTCAAGGCGCCTGACGGTCGGGTCGAGAGTCGCAAATAGCTTGTCGGCGGCGTAGGCATTGGCGTCGGTCATCGCATTGAACAGCGTTGATTTGCCGGCCTTGGTATAACCGACTAGAGAAATACGCGGCAATTCATTACGCAGGCGCGCCCGGCGCATCTGCTGACGCTGCTTCTCCACTTTATCCAAGCGGCGTTCCAAAGACTCCACTTTGGTTTGGATGATCCGGCGATCCATTTCGAGCTGAGTCTCACCGGGGCCACGCAGGCCGATCGAACCACCGCGCTGGCGTTCCAAGTGGGTCCAGCCTCGAACCAGCCGTGTCGCCATATAGCGCAACTGGGCTAGCTCGACCTGCAATTTACCTTCGTGGGTGTTTGCCCGGAGAGCAAAAATATCCAGGATCAGCCCCGAGCGATCGATAACGCGGCGCTCCAGTACTTTTTCCAAATTTCGTTGTTGGATAGGCGATAACGACACGTTGACCAACACCAAATCGGCTTGGGTCGCCTCACACATGGCCTTGGCTTCTTCCACCTTGCCGCTACCAAAATAAGTCGCTGCCTGCCGTTTGATCACTCTGGCGTCCAATGTGGCGGCGATCGTCGCCCCGGCCGATTTGGCCAATTCGCTGAATTCCTGCAACAGCGAATCGTCCACTGGTCCGGCGCCGTGGGGCTGAATTAATAGGGCATGGTCGCCTTTGCGGCTACGCTCAAACAATAGAACAGATATCCAGAAGACTACTTAATCAGTAGATGGTGGCAAATTCCCCAGTTACAAGGCTTGCCAACGTCCCTGCGGCTAATCTTGCTCTTCGGCCGGCATATCTTCGGATTCAGCACCGCCGGCCGGTCCGAGCTTCACATTGCGTGCCGGAACGATGGTCGAAATCGCGTGCTTGTATACCATCTGGCTGACCGTATTGCGCAGGAGCACTACGAACTGGTCAAAACTTTCAACCGTACCCTGCAGCTTGATACCGTTAACGAGATAAATGGAAACTGGAATGCGCTCGCGGCGCAGGGCATTCAAGAACGGGTCTTGCAGGGATTGAGCTTTGGTCATTTTTGGACTCCATAATTGTTATTCCGCGCCAAAACGGCACGGTTTGCGGCCAAATAGTCCAGGCCGCCACGGGGTAAATCCTACACGGCTTTTGATCAATTGCG
>CBDUOG010000096.1:0-5980 GCA_965368785.1 uncultured Gammaproteobacteria bacterium
CGAAAGACCGTGGATGCAATCAGTCAATCGAAGGTAGCTGAGCAACATCGACCGACCGGAGTGTTACTGGCCGGTGCCACCGGATTGGTCGGTGGGCAGGTCTTGGATGGGTTGCTTAATGCAGACCCTACCGCATTTCAAATAATTGCCCCGACCCGCCGCGAGCTCGTCCGCGATTCGGCAAATGTGATTAACCCGATAATTCAAAATGTACCGAAGTCCCTTAAGGCGCTCGAGCAGGATTTGCTTCGTTTAGTGGGTAAGAACGGTTGCGATGTGTTTGTTTGCGCGCTGGGCACCACGCTCAAGAAGGCCGGGGGTCAACTCGCGTTTATTTCGGTAGATCGCGACATGGTTTTAAAGCTCGCCGCGATTGCTCGAAAGCTGGGCGCGAAGCGCGCAATCGTAGTATCAAGCGTGGGCGCAAATGCAAAATCCAAAAACTTCTACTTGCGCATTAAGGGCGAAGTTGAGCGCGGACTGGCAGAGTTAGGTTTTCCGCGGGTCGATTTGATTCGTCCCGGCGTGCTGCTTGGGAACCGCACTGAAGCACGACCTGGCGAAACGGTGGCTGCCGGTCTATCGCGCTACTACAATCCCTTATTGTTTGGCCCGCTCAAGAAATACCGCGCAATCGATTCCTCTGTAGTCGCCCGGGCGATAGTCGCTCTGGCGACGGAGTCGCAACCGGGATGGTTCGTGCATGAGTATGCGCGGCTCAGCGACTTGGCAGATGCTTAGCCCTGGTTAGTTGTTTTTCGCTGCACCCACACGAAGTAGTTGACCTCGACTTTCATCCGTAACCACATACAGGTACCCATCCGACCCCTGTTTGACGTCGCGAATTCGTTTCCCAAAGTCTTGCATCAAGCGATGCTCAGACTTGATTTTATCGCCGTCCAATTCCAAGCGCACAAGCATTCGCCCAGCCAGTGCGCCGACGAACAGACTATTTTTCCATTGCGGGTATCGATTGCCCGTATAGAAGCTCATGCCACTGGGAGCGATGGAGGGCACCCAGGTATAAATCGGTGCGGTGATGCCTTTCATTAACTTACGCCCCGTGCCAATCGGTGTGTAGTTGTAATTGACTCCGTGGCTAACCAGAGGCCAGCCATAATTGGCACCGCGCTGAATAATATTTACTTCGTCGCCACCGCGCGCGCCATGTTCGTGAATCCAAATTGCGCCACTGACTGGATGGATCGCCATGCCCTGAATATTGCGGTGGCCATAACTCCATATTTCCGATATTGCATCACTTTGCGCAGTGAACGGATTATCCGATAACGGCTTGCCTTGCGGGTCAATTCTAAAAACTTTGCCCTGACCGTGACTCAATGATTGTGCGAGCTCCGCTTGACCACGATCGCCAGAGCTCAAGTAAATCTTGCCATCAGTGCCCAGGCGAATACGTGAGCCATAATGATGGGAAGTACTAAACGCTGGAGATTGCGTGAACAGTACTTGCACATTTTCCAGCGAGCTACCGACAAGCCTTGCCTTCGCCAATGCTGTTGCGTTTCCACCGTCGATTACCGCGCTAAAGCTAAAGTAGATCACGTTGTTCTGTACAAACGCTGGATCTACCATTAAATCCAATAAGCCGCCTTGACCGCTCGAATGGATCTCCGGCAAACCCGCGATTGGATGCGAAACGTCGCCGTCGGCTGTAACAGTTCTCAGGTTTCCCGATCGCTCACTCACCAGGAAACGTCCATCTGGCAAAAACGCCACGCTCCAGGGATGATTCAGGTCAGACGCGATAATTTTTATATCAACTGTTTCGGAAAATGCGCTGCTGCTGACTGCCAGGCAAAAAGCAAAGAAAGTGGCCTGAAAAATTCTAGACATAGTCTCTGGCTTGACCTCTCGCAAATAGGTCTACTAAACGGGTGCCCATAATGCGGCGTTGGTTCCGAGGACCGATCGATAGTTTCTCGGTGACACGACTTCGACGATTCCGAATCGGGCAACGGAGGTGTCTCGAATCAGCGGATGCGCTAAAGGCACGCCGCCCCAGCCGATCACACTGCGCACAATAGGTTGAGCCGCGGCACCGGTTCGCTTGACTGATAGCGCAATATCGCCATTAGCTAATCGGAGGAGGGTGCCTGGCGGATAAATACCCAACTCTTTGATGAGTAGCTCGGTCAGCTGTTGGTCGACGCGCTGTCCGCGCTCCAAAAATAATACGCGCAGCGCGTCTTTGGCTAGGCGCTGGGCGCGATAGGCGCGGGAGCGAATCATTGCAGTGAACGTGTCCGCGATTGCAATGATGCGTGCTTCCTGGCTGATCTGCTTTTCCTTAAGGCCTAATGGATAACCGGTACCGTCGATGCGTTCATGATGCTGGGCTATGGCGTTAAGCCAGCAGGGGTCGTGCACGCCGCATGCTGCTAATAGCTCGACTGATTTCGTCGCATGCTCGCTGATCACCTGCTTTTGATTTGGATTTAAGGGTTCTGATTGGGTGAATAAACTGGCATGGACTCGAAACATCGACGAATCAAAGCTAAGTGCAGCACAACGCAATCGATGCGCCAGATCATCGGTGAGCTGTAGAGCTCTGGCCAATACATCGGTTATTGCGGTTGCATGAATCATACGGCGCGGCAACAACTCATCCATCGTTTCAATTTGTAGCAAACCAAGGCATTGGTTTTCATCCAAGCGCATAGTGTCCTGAAGGTTATACGAAATGCGCTCAATGTCAGCCCGGACATCCGGGCCCGGGCTTGTGTGCATGCGTCGCATCGCGTCTTGAAGTTGCAAGCCGTGGTCTTCCAATCGGTCGCGGATGGATTCAGCGGCAGCGGAAGAATCGACCTGAAAAACCAATTCTGAGTCGAGATCCGGATGCAAGTCAGCTGTGGCACTTACCATGCCCCGGCGCAGTACGCGTTCAAGCATGTCTGCTGAGGTGATGACCTCACCCTTTTGTAATAAGACCCGGCCCATTCGATCGTACACCGCGTAGGGCAGCGGTTCCCCGAGGGTGAAATCCGAAAATGGGACCGGGCTCAATCGCATTGGGTCTCTCTAGTTCTTGAAATCCTGATGGCAAGACTTGCAGGTCGCACCGATCTCATTAAGCATTTGAGAAGCGGCTTCGCAGGTGTTGGGTAGTCGTGTCATTGATTCATCGACCATTGCACGAAAATCTGCACCATGTTTACTAAACAATACGTCATCCATGGTGGGCAGGAAAGCCGGTTCAAGATCCTCTCCCAGCGCCTGAAGAATGCGAAGGTGGGGCGCAAAGTCGGAGTCAGAACAGCGCTCGGCTTTGACCGATTGATGCATTGCGCCCATTTTCGCGCCAAATAGCGCCATCATTGCTTCGCTGGGAGCAACACCCCGCTTGGCATAACTCATTCCGACCACGGTTAACGCTGCGCCCATCGCCAGGCCTATTCCCAGACTCACCACTGCTTTCATTGACTGCGCTCCCTGTTGACTAATTGCAAAATTACATTCTTTTTAATCTATTAAAAACAGACTGTTACCCGATATTCTTACTCTAGAACCTACTTTAAATTCGCCACCCAAATCGCGATGGTTCATTAGTACGGTACTCCCATCGTCCATTCTAATTTTTAATTCGAGGTATTCGCGGTTCATTCGTTTCTGAATCTGGTTGCCGGCGACCGCACCAACCGCAGCTCCGGCCAAAGTTGCCTGGTTCTTCTTTTTCGATGACGAGTCATCATCGACAATCTCACGTCCGGCGATGGCTCCGATTACGCCACCCAATACCGCACCTTTGGCTCCACTGGGTTGGGTATCACGGATGAACACAATCTCCTGAATGACGCCGCAGTCATCGCACCGTTTCGCCGGGGCAGGCCGGGTGACCGTCGGCTCTGTCGCCACCTGACCCTTGCTGGAATGCGTATCGGGCGTGCTGGCACAACTAGCGAGCACAATGGCCACCAAGCCAAGCAATAGATTTTTGGAGGTAAAACGCATATTCAAACCTCGAGCGAGAATGAATAGATTCAATCATGCCTAGGTCAATTGAGCAATTTTGCCACCGTGATTCAGTAAACTGGCGCCATGGAAGCAATGTATGAACGATTTAAGGGCGTCGAACGGCTCTACGGCAAAGGATCCTTGGAGCGCCTGGCGCAGTGCCGGGTAGCGCTGGTCGGTCTGGGTGGGGTGGGCTCGTGGCTGGGCGAGTCTCTGGTGCGTAGCGGACTGGGAAGTATCACGCTGATTGATGCCGATGATATTTGCGTCAGTAACAGCAATCGGCAATTGCATGCTCATCAGGGCAACTTTGGTCGATCGAAAGCCGCTGCTCTGGCCGAGCGTTTCAGCCAGATTAATCCAGACATCAACTGCGACGTCGTAGAACAATTTGTCACGCCAGCGAACCTAAGTGAGCAATTGGATCGACAGTTTGATCTGGTGCTGGATGCCTGTGATTCGTTTCGCACCAAGGTGGAAATGATTGCCTGGTGTCGGCGTCGAAAGATTCCGATCATTGTTTCAGGTGCTGCGGGCGGGCGGACGGACCCGACGCAAGTTAGAGTTAGGGATCTCTCGCGTACTGAGCATGATGCGCTATTGGCTTTGATTAGAAAAAAACTTCGCGCAGAGTTTAATTTCCCAAAAAATCCTTCGCGCTACTTTGGTGTGTCGGCAATTTATTCGCTGGAAAATGTGCAGTACCCGCAGGCCGATGGCAGTGTCTGCGGCATCCGCCCAAGCAATCCCGGCGATCCATTGAAGCTCGATTGTGGCGAAGGGCTGGGAGCGGTTACCCACGTGACCGGTGCATTTGCCTTTGCGATGGCTGCCAGAGCAATGACCTTGCTGCTCGCACCTAAGCCTGAGCGGTCGGACTGACTCCGAATAATGCGCACGCATTGTGCGTAGTCTGCTCAATAATCAGTTGCGGGCTTTGGTTGCGTAACTGCGCAATCTCGTCGGCGACTTCAAGTAAGAAAGCGGGCTCATTGCGGGCGCCAGGGCGGCGCGGGCCCGGTTGATCGGGCGCGTCAGTTTCCAGTAACAATCGCTCCAATGGCATATGCGCAACCAGACTTCTTAATCGCTTGGCGCGATCAAAACCGATGACCGCACCAATACCAATATAAAAACCCATTGAAAATAAAGTTTCCGCCTGCGACAGGCTTCCTGAATAACTGTGGATGACACCCCGGTGCGCATGATGCTTTTTCAGCAACAAAATAACGTCCTCAACAGACTTTCGCGCATGGATCACCAACGGCCGGTTAAGCTCTCCCGCTAGCCGGATCTGTGCTTCAAAAAAAAGCAGTTGTCGCTCGCGGTCAGGATCTTCTATGAAAAAATCCAGGCCGCATTCGCCAACCGCCGCGGCCGGGTTTTCGAGCAGCCAACCCCGCAATTCGGACAAATGCGCTGGCAAGTGCTCGTTCATAAACATAGGGTGTAACCCATACGCGGCATGCAAGCCCGGATTTGCTCCGCAAATTGCTTTTAGCTTCGGCCAAGAAGCCGCCGTTACAGCCGGCAGAAGTTGGAATCGCACATTCGCGCGTCGGGCGCGCTCAATGACCGCCTCACGATCAGAATCAAACTCAGCAGCGTCTAAATGGCAGTGACTATCAAATAGCGGCTGATCCTGCGGCACGATCAGTCCTGCTTGTCTTGATGCTCAATGACATAATCCGAGTTTTTCGCCTGTTGCTTCTCAGATTTATCTTTGCGCCAACTGGCAAACAGCAAGGTGAGCAATCCGAGCAATATCTCATCGATGAATGGGACAAAGTCGGGGGTGACTAAGTCCACAATTAATAGAAAACTCGATATAAAAAATAGTGTTTTGAATCTTAGTTTCGAGGCAAAGCCGAGAATCGGGCTGATTAAAGGATTTGGCACGGCGATGGCTCCTAATTACTTAGCTGAACAATACTGTGATCTGACGCGTTAAAAAAGCGTTTCTTCTGCCAGCGTTCAGCTTAATCGGGCATATTAGATTCGCAAG
>CBDUOG010000097.1:0-5883 GCA_965368785.1 uncultured Gammaproteobacteria bacterium
TTCAACAATGCGCAAGGCTAAGCCTTCTGCTAAAGCGGTTTTACCGACGCCGGCTTCACCGACATACAGCGGATTGTTTTTGCGACGACGGCACAGCACTTGAATGGTGCGCTCAATTTCGTCGGCGCGACCAATCAGCGGGTCAATCTTGCCCTGCTTGGCCAATTCATTCAGGTTGGCGGCAAACTCTTCCAGGCTCGACGGCTTGCCGTCTTCGCCGGCCTCGCCATCGGTGCGCGGGGCTTCGGGTTTGACTTCGGCATCGCCCATTTTGGCAATGCCATGCGAAATGTAATTCACCGCATCTAAGCGGCTGATGTTCTGCTGCTGTAAAAAGTACACGGCGTGCGAATCTTTCTCACCGAAAATAGCCACCAGCACATTGGCGCCGGTCACTTCTTTGCGACCTGAACTTTGCACGTGGTACACCGCACGCTGCAGCACGCGCTGGAAGCCCAGCGTCGGTTGCGTGTCGCGGGTGTCGTCTTCGGCCAGCACCGGAACCGTCTCATTAATGATGCTGCCCAAGTCCGCACTGAGGCGATCCGAATCAACCCCGCATGCTTTGAGCACACCGTTGGCTGCTGCGTTTTCCAGCAGCGCTAATAAGAGGTGTTCCACGGTCATAAACTCGTGCCGCATATCGCGGGCGCGTTTGTAACATTGACCAATGGTGAATTCGAGTTCTTTACTAAACATAACTACTCCGGTGCTTGTTCCGGATATGGGGGCGGACTACGCTTTTTCCATAGTACACATCAAAGGGTGTTGACGTTGGCGTGAAAATTCGTTCACTTGCGCGACTTTGGTTTCCGCTACTTCTTTGGTGTAAACGCCGCATACGCCTTTTCCCCGTGTGTGTACATGCAGCATGACCTGGGTTGCCTTCTCCAAATTCATGCCAAAAAATACCTGTAACACTTCAACCACAAATTCCATCGGCGTGTAGTCATCATTCATCAACACGACGCGAAAGAGCGGTGGTCGCTCTACTTCGGTTTTCGCCTCCTCCAGCGCAACGCCTTGCTGGTGGAGTTCTTCTGATTGGGATTTTCGGCTCATGGCGTAGATTATACGTGGGTCCGCCAGACTCTCTACACCATGGACTCAAACTTAATATCGGCAGACAATGGACAAACCATAGCGGATTTTGTTCTTAGTGCCCAAACCCCCATTCATGCAGGAGATAGTGTTCCTTGAGCTACCGTAGCGGAAGATTCTGGCAACCGGATGTGACCGTGGCCACAATTGTGGTGCATGAGGGCCAATTACTCATGGTTGAAGAGGAGGTTTCCGGCCGCCGCGTGCTCAATCAGCCCGCCGGGCATTTAGAGCCCGATGAAAGCCTTATCCAGGCTGCAGTACGCGAAACCCTTGAAGAAACCGCTTGGCAGGTCGAACTGACCCACTTTGTCGGCGCCTATCAATGGTATGCGGCCGAGAGCGACCGGCATTTTCTGCGTTTTGCCTTTGCCGCCCAGCGCATCGCCCACCAGGCCGAGCGCACACTCGATAACGGCATTATTGCCGCGCATTGGCTCAGCCCGTCCGAATTGTTCGAGCGCAGCGCTGAGCACCGCAGCCCCCTGGTTGGCCGGGTGGTCACCGATTACTTAGCCGGCCAGCGCTTTCCCTTATCCGCGGTAGATCTGATCCAGTGAGCAGCTTTGATGTGATGGTCGGCATGTCCGGCGGCGTGGACTCGTCGGTGGCCGCATACGTATTAAAAGAGCAAGGCCTGAACCTGGCCGGCTTGTTTATGCAGAACTGGAACGAAGACGGCAGCGGCGATTGCCGCGCCGAAGACGACCGCCGCGATGCCCTAAAGATCTGCGGCCTGCTCGGCATCCCGTTTTATGCACGTAACTTTGCCGACCAATATTGGTCCGGAGTGTTTGAGCATTTTATTGCCGAGTACCGCGCCGGGCGCACGCCCAACCCGGACGTGTTGTGCAATAAAGAAATCAAATTCAAAACCTTTCTCGACGAAGCCCTGCAGTTGGGCGCCGACAAGATTGCCACCGGCCACTACGCCCAAGTGCGCCAACGCGACGGCCTGCAGCAACTGCTGCGCGGCGCGGACCACAATAAAGACCAAAGCTATTTCCTGCACCAGCTCGGACAGGCCCAGCTCGCTGCCACCTTGTTTCCCATCGGTCATCTGCCTAAAGATCAGGTGCGCGCCATTGCCCAGCAGCAAAACTTTCCGACCGCGGCGAAAAAAGATTCCACCGGCATTTGTTTTATCGGCGAGCGCGACTTCCGCAGCTTTTTAGCCCAGTACCTACCGGCCAAGGCCGGCGTGATGCGTACACCCGAAGGCGATGTACTCGGCGAGCACAGCGGTGTGTTTTATTACACCTTGGGTCAGCGCGAAGGCTTAAACATTGGCGGCGTCAAAGGCCGCGAACAAGCGCCGTGGTTTGTGGTGGGCAAAGACGTACCGCGCAATGAGTTGATTGTTGAACAAGGCGGCGACAATCCGTGGCTTAATTCGCAGCAACTGCTCAGTGAGCGTTTTCATTGGATTGCCGGTAGCGCACCGGCAACACAATTTCGCTGCAGCGCAAAGACCCGTTACCGGCAAAGCGACTCACCTTGCGAAGTCTGGGTGCAAGACGATGGCGCGGTGCGCCTGCGCTTTGATCAGCCCGAACGCGCGGTCACACCCGGCCAATCTTTAGTGCTGTATGCCGATGAGGTGTGCTTAGGCGGCGCGGTGATCTTAGCCACCGATGCCCCACTCGACCCGCTTCGCGATAAACTAGCGGCATGAAAGATAAAACCATCGCGCTGGCTGCTTTGTGCCAAGCCTTATATCAAGTGCAACAAATGGCCAATTACGGCCAATCACAAAGCTCCGCATTACAGCCGTGCATTGAAAGCCTGTTCCGGATGGACGCCGAAACCGCCGAAGATGTGTACGACGGCATCGCCAACTTACACCCGGGCCTGCGCATTTTAAGCCAGCAGCTTGAAGGCGATGAGCGCGACACCGGCTTAACCCGGATGGCCGCCAGCGTCTTGCAACTCGAGCGCAGTTTTATTCGCTCCGGCCACACCATTGAATCAATCCAACAAGGTCTGGACCGGATTCAAGCCGAACGCGACTCCGGCGTCAGCAACGAAGCCACGGTGCTCTCGCACTTGGGCGACTTGTACGCCGAGCACATTAGCCCGCTGGGCACCCGTGTGTTGGTGCAAGGCAACCCGATTTATCTGTCGCGCCCCGATGTCATTGGCGAAGTGAGGGCGACTTTATTAGCGGCCCTGCGTGCGGCCGTGTTGTGGCGGCAGATGGGCGGCAGTTACTGGGATTTCCTGTTCTCGCGGCAGAAGATCAGCGACTGCGCCCGCGCCCTGCGCACTAGCGGCGCTTAAGCAGCTTTCATCCGTAACGACCTGATTTAAGGCATAATAAAGGGCTTACAGCGCCGCCGGACGCGGCCGCTGCAATCCCACGCCTAATCAGGAGCTATCCATGAGCGATTCCTTCGCCACCCGCGACCAACTCAGCGTCAACGGTAAAGACTACGCCTTTTACAGCCTTGCCAAACTCGGCAAGCAGTTCGATCTGAAACGCCTGCCGTTCTCGATGAAGATTCTTCTCGAAAACTTGCTGCGTAACGAAGACGGCGTGTCGGTAACGAAGAACTCGATTGAAGCAGTTGCGACATGGAAAGCCAGCGACTCATCAGAAACCGAAATCGCCTTTATGCCGGCACGTGTGGTGCTGCAAGATTTCACGGGTGTGCCCTGCGTGGTCGATTTGGCCGCGATGCGCGATGCGGTGAAAAAGCTCGGCGGCAAGCCCAGCCAGATCAACCCGCTGATTCCCTCTGAGCTG
Organism: uncultured Gammaproteobacteria bacterium; assembly: GCA_965368785.1. Classification (GTDB taxonomy): domain Bacteria; phylum Pseudomonadota; class Gammaproteobacteria; order Xanthomonadales; family Xanthomonadaceae; genus Silanimonas. The sequence continues at coordinate 3,848 of CBDUOG010000097.1, forward strand.
GTGATTGATCACTCGGTACAGGTCGACTCGTTCGGCAAAGCCGAATCGCTCGACATCAACGGCAAAATCGAATTCGAACGCAATAAAGAGCGTTACAGCTTTTTGCGCTGGGGCCAAAAAGGCTTCGACAATTTTAAAGTGGTGCCGCCGAACACCGGCATCGTGCATCAGGTCAACTTAGAAAACCTCGCCCGCGTAGTCATGACCCGCGACATCGGCGGTACGCAGTTTGCGTTCCCGGATACCGTATTTGGTACCGACTCGCACACCACCATGATCAACGGCATTGGCGTGCTCGGCTGGGGCGTAGGCGGTATTGAAGCCGAAGCGGCGATGCTCGGTCAGCCATCATCCATGCTGATTCCGCAAGTCGTGGGCTTTAAGCTCACCGGCAAATTGCCTGAAGGCGCCACCGCCACCGACTTGGTGCTCACTGTTACCCAAACCCTGCGCGCCCACGGCGTGGTCGGTAAGTTTGTTGAATTCTTTGGCTCAGGCTTAGATCACCTGCCCTTGGCCGACCGCGCAACCATTGCCAATATGGCCCCCGAATACGGTGCCACCTGCGGCATCTTCCCGATTGACGGCGAAGCATTGAACTACCTGCGCCTGTCGGGCCGCTCGGAAGAGCAAATCGCACTGGTCGAAGCCTATGCCAAAGCACAGGGCATGTGGCGCGACCCCTCGGTGGAAGCCGAATACTCCGCAGTACTCAGCTTGAACATGGGCACCGTTCTGCCATCACTGGCCGGCCCGAAGCGTCCGCAAGATCGCGTCTTGCTGACCGACATGAAGAAAAACTTCAACGACAACCTCAAGCCGATGAGCGATGCGCGTGCCGGCAAAACCAAAGCCGCCACCCCGGGCAAAGCCCATGTCGCTGAAGGCAACTACGAACTCAAAGACGGCGCGGTGGTTATTGCGGCCATCACTTCATGCACCAACACCTCCAACCCGGCCGTGATGCTGGCGGCCGGTTTGGTTGCGCGCAACGCGGTCGAACGCGGCTTGCAAGTAGCGCCGTGGGTAAAAACCTCGCTCGGCCCGGGCTCGCTGGTGGTCACCGATTATTTGAAAAAAGCCGGCGTGATGGACGACCTCGAAGCCTTAGGCTTTAACGTCGTCGGCTACGGCTGCACCACCTGTATTGGTAACTCCGGCCCGCTGCGTCCGGAAGTGTCCAAAGGCATCGTTGATGGCGACCTAGTGGTCACCTCGGTGCTCTCGGGTAACCGCAACTTTGAAGGCCGCGTACACGCCGAAGTCAAAATGAACTATCTGGCCTCACCGCCATTGGTCGTTGCCTACGCCATTGCCGGTACTACCGATTTTAAATTGACCACCGACTCGCTGGGCAAAGACAAAAACGGCAAAGACGTCTTCCTCAAAGACATCTGGCCGAGCAATAAAGAAATCGGCGACATGATTGCCGCCACCGTCGGCCCGGAAATGTTTGCCAAAAACTACGCCGATGTATTCAAAGGCGACAGCCGTTGGAACCAGATTGCCTCGCCCGATGGCGAAAGCTTTGCCTGGGAAGATTCCAGCACCTACATCAAAAACCCGCCGTACTTTGATGGCATGACCATGGACGTCGGCAAGATCGAAGACATCCAAGGCGCCCGTGTGCTGGGCCTGTTTGGTGACTCCATTACCACCGACCACATTTCGCCCGCCGGCAACATCAAAAAAGACTCACCGGCCGGTGCCTACCTGCTCAGCCGTGGCGTGCAACAAGCCGACTTCAACTCCTACGGTTCACGCCGCGGTAACGACGACGTGATGGTCCGCGGCACCTTCGCCAACATCCGCATCAAAAACCTGATGCTCGGCGGCGAAGAAGGCGGCAACACCCTGCACCAACCTTCGGGCAACAAAATGGCCATCTACGATGCCGCCATGCAGTACAAACAAGAAGGCGTGCCGCTGGTCGTAGTCGCCGGTAAAGAATACGGCACCGGCTCCTCGCGCGACTGGGCAGCCAAAGGCACCGTACTGCTCGGCGTTAAAGCAGTCATCGCCGAAAGCTATGAGCG
>CBDUOG010000098.1:0-5628 GCA_965368785.1 uncultured Gammaproteobacteria bacterium
CCAAGTCACCGCTCATCGCCGCTTGCACAACATCTTCATCGCGCAGTGCTCTGCCTGGCAACTGCCAATCGGACCAGTCCAGCCAGCCGGCGAGCTCGGTTTTGCCTTCCGCCAGTGCTTGACCAAGTGCCGACTTTCCATCGGCTGAGCGTAGGGTTGGCGAAGCGCCGGCACGCACCAGTAGTTTCAACGATTCAATGTCGTTATTGCTGATCGCAGCGTGTAAGGCGGTTTTGCCGTTGGCGCTACGGCGATTGACGTTGGCGCCTCGCGCAACCAACTCACTAATCAGCCGACGCATGCCCAGATCCACCGCCAGAGTTAAAACCGGCTGCAAGGTTTCGTCGGCACAGGCGAACGAGTCGGCACCGCTATTGAGCAAGGACAAAGCCACCGTTTCGCCGCTTTGCGCATCCTTTCGATTGCAGGCATTGAGCCAACGACAAAGTGCACCAGCACCCTGCGGCATTTGCGCATGAGCAATGAGCAACTGAATCGCTTCAGCCGCTTCGGGCCCACGGTCTAAGAGCAGAAAACCAAAGCTATCCATCTGACTTGGGCGAGCATCAGCGCGCGCGCCATTGAGCAACAGCCACTCAAATAAATCGATGTCCTGTGAGTCGCAAAACTCCAGCAGCAACGTACTACGAGCCAATGTGTTGGGCGCATCGGGCAAAGTAAATAATGCCTTGGCGTGCTCAAATTCCCGCTTACGTAAGTACTCACGTAAGGCTTCACGCGGTGTGCCGCGATCAGCGTTTAATTCCAATTGCTCGGCAACATCCGCAGGCAGCGGATAGTCCGGGTCGAGCGCAGCAACCAGTGCCCAGCGTCCTGCACCCAGCGCGTGTTCGATCGGCCGGCGACCTTGCAGGTCGCGCTGATCAGCGGACACGCCAAAACTCAGTAGCTTCTTGATACGGTTCGCTTCAACACCGGCTTCACAGGCCAGTGCGATTGCGTTTCGACCGGCCATGTCGGTGGCGTCTACATCCAGTGCTTTGTCGCACAGCAAGTCGAATACTGCGTCATTCAAACTACGGCAACTTTCCAAAAATGCAGTCATGCCCTGCTCATCGACAACATCGGTGCGTGCACCGGCGTCAATGAGTTCCTGACAGATCGTCAGATTGCCGGCGCGTACCGCTTCATGCAGGGCGCTGCGGCCTTCGGCGTCTTGTCGGTCAACTTTGGCTTTGTGTTTAACCAATAAGCTGATGCCGGCGGCATCGTCTTCGCCCCGCGCAGCAGAAATCAAACAACTAAATCCACCTTCGGGCTCGATCTTTGCCCCGCGCTCGAGCAATAGTTTCGCGACACGCCAGTTGTTCGCTTCGCACGCAATCGCTAACGCACTCAAGCCGTCGGCATTGAGCGCATTAATCTGCGCCTCAGCATCTAATAACAGGGCGGTCACTGCCGGATCGGTACTTCGTCCGGCGTGGTGCAGCGGCGTATTGCCGTGCAAATCGGTGGCCCGCGGATCAGCGCCATTGGCCAGCAAGGTCATCACTGCATCGGGTCGGCCATGCCAGGAGTCGCGCGTGGCCGCAATTAACGGATCCAAAGAGCCGTCATCGGAATTCAAACTAGCGCCCAGAGCGATGAGCTTGCGCAGCAGGCTTAAGTCCGGCAACAACGATGCAACCACCACCAGGCTGCGCTGATCGATTGCATCCGGATGCGGATTGGCGAACGGATTGGCGCCGGCATCAATCAAGGCGCAGGCAGCCTGCGTCTGCCCGGCGTGGGCCAGGGAATAAAGCATCGCTGTGCGATCAAGCTCGTCTTCGGGGATTCGTGCCAGATGCAAGCCGTCGATTACCATCGGCTCTTCATTAATGGCACTACTTGGAGCTTTTACTGATTCTTCAGTTTCGACCGGAACGGGCGCCTCGGGCATTGTGCCAAATCGCACCAACACACCCTGAACGAGCAGCGAAAGCGTCGCGCCGATGATCGGTAAAACGTACGCAGGAAATTCAAATTGGAAATTCCATGGCGCCAAAATCAAACCGAACAGCAGTATGCTCAACACACCGAACGACAAACATAATCCGCGACCGAGCGCCCAGTATCCGGGAACTGCGTTAAGTACATCGGAGAATGCGCCACCGCTTCGGCTCGCCTGAGCAAAAACCGGCCATTCGCGCCAGAGCATGATCCAACTCAAGCCAAGCACAAAACTAAATGCAATGGCTGATGCCAAGGAGCCGGTTTGTTCGAGCGCGCGGATCGGCCAGAGCAATGCTAAGCCGGCCAGGGCGAACGCGATGCTCCACAGTAAAAACGAAACCAGCAAATCGCGGTACACGTGCCGGTGCTTGCTCACGCCGGTTGCGCGTGCCCAGGCCAATCCAAGCACGGGCTGAGCCAGCACAAATCCGGCCAGTGCAAAGGGGTGCTTGATCCAGGCAAGCAGTGCTAGAGCGACGCCCAGTGAAAAGAATCCGGCAGTTATAGCGATGCTGCGTATCACGGACTTACTGGGCATCTTCAGCTTGTTTGGTCTGCGGTGGAGGGAACTGAATGTGGTAGCCGCATTCCGTAAGATTCTGGCGAACCACACCGATATCGTCCTGTCCCAGTCGAGTGCGCAGGGTCAGGTCAAACTCAATGACAAAACTCAATTCACCCAGGCCGCTTCGGATCGGGTCGGGGATAATATCGAACTCGTCCGCTTTTAGCAGATAGACAAAGCACTGTTGCTTGCGCGCGGATTTGTAGACGTAGGTTTGCATCGGTTCCATTGGCAGGATCAATCAATCTACTGATTGTCGCTGTATTTGGCCGTCGATAAAAGCGGCAAACGTTCATCACATCAATAATCAGGCCCGATTTGCTACGCTTGCGCCTTGTTTACCTTGGATGCTCCCTTATGTTGAAGCCTCGTTTGTTGTTGCTGATCAGTGCAATGGCGCTGACCCTGTCAGTACCAGTTTATGCAGAAGCCCCGGCGACCAAGGCGCTCACGCTGGACCAAATCATGGCGGACCCTGACTGGATCGGCACGCCGGTTGAGCGCGTCTGGTGGGCGCATGATTCGCAGTCCGTGCTATTTACCCGCAAGCGCGACGGGCAGCCGATCCGCGATATCTACCGTCAAGCGCTCGATCAGTCCCAAGCTGTGGCTCAATCAGGCGAACAACAGGCCGATCTGGATGCGCCGATGATCTTAAATGCGACGCGCACCCATGCCGCGTTCATCCGCAATCAGGATGTGTTTTTAAGAAACGTAAAGACTCACAAGCTGCAGCAGATCACCCGTGGCGTGAATGGCGTGAACGCCGTGCAGTTCGCTGATAACGGCGCCGACCTGCAGTATCGAGTGGGTACGGATTGGTACGGTTGGAGCGCAAGTCAGGCGCTAACGTATCCGCTGGCCATTTTGCGTGCAGAGAAAAGTCCGGAGGCGCGCAGCGAACCGGATCGTCTGAAGGACCTGCAACTACGCTTAATTTCGACACTGGCACGCGAGAAAGCGCAGCGAGATGAGTTGCGTGAGCATGCCAAAACTGAGCGCCTGGCCGATGCCACACGTGCTGCCGAGCCGGTGTTTTTGGGTGATGGTGTAAGCATCGAAAGCTCACGCATTTCTCCGGCCGGTGATTATTTGACGGTAGTTACTCAGCGTAAGTCTGCGCCGACCGGCCGCGCCGGGAAGATGCCCAAGTACGTTACCGAGTCCGGTTATGAGGAAGTCGAAGACGTACGGACCCGGGTCGGGCTGAATCCGCCGCTGCCGCATGCTCTGCATCTTGTCGACCTGCGTGACAACAGTATGCGTACCCTGGATCTGGCTAATTTGCCCGGTATTAATCAGGACCCACTCGCCGATTTGCGCAAACTCGCCGGCCAGGAGGCACTGCAGGGTAATCGGCCGGTTCGCGTGGATTCTGCTGAGTGGAACACCGCCGGCACTCAAGTCGCGGTGATGCTGCGTGCGGTCGATAACAAGGACCGGTGGATCGCAACCATTGACTTGAAAGCTGGCCTGCTCAAGCCGGCGCATCGACTGACCGACCCGGGCTGGATTAACTGGTCGTTTAATGAGTTCGGTTGGCTGCCTGATGGCAACACGCTGTGGTTGCTCTCGGAGGAGTCGGGTTATTCGCATTTGTATACCGTGCAGCCGGGCAAGAAAGCTCAGCAGATCACCAAAGGCCAATGGGAAGTATCCAACGTGGAGTTCAGTGCCGACGGCAACACGGCGTATGTGCTGTGCAATCGCAAATGGCCGGGTGATTACGAAGTGTGTGAAGTAGATCGCCGTAAAAAAAGCGTCAGTGAAATCACCGACGTTGATGGCGTAGAAGATTTCAGCTTATCGCCCGACGGCAGTGCCATCGCATTGCGATGGTCAGCGCATCACACGCCGCCACAATTGGCCACGTTGCGTTTGGCCGACAAAAAATTCACAAGGCATACCGACACGCGAAGCGCCGCATTTAAGGCGCAAGACTGGATGGCGCCGGAAATTGTGCAGGTGCCATCTCAGCATGGTGCAGGTGTGATTTGGGGCAAGCTTTACAAACCGCGCGACATGCAGCCAGATAAAAAATATCCGATTGCGCTGTTTGTTCATGGTGCAGGCTATTTGCAAAACGTGCATGCGCGTTATCCAGCGTATTTTCGCGAGCAGATGTTCCACCAGATGCTTACCGAGCACGGCTACGTGGTGCTTGATTTAGATTACCGCGCATCTCAGGGATACGGTCGCGACTGGCGCACTGCGATTTATCGTCAGATGGGTCATCCGGAGCTCGAAGATTACCTCGATGGGTTGGATTGGCTGGTTGATACCCAACACGGTGATCGATCACGCGTTGGTATTTATGGTGGTAGCTACGGCGGCTTTATGGCGTTTATGGCCATGTTCCGCGAACCCGATGTGTTCCATGCCGGTGCCGCCTTACGTCCGGTGACCGACTGGACCAGTTACAACCATGAATACACCTCAAATATTTTGAATACGCCGGACATCGATCCTGAGGCCTATAAGAAATCGTCTCCGATCGAGTACGCGCAAAACCTGAAAGGTCACCTGCTTATCTCGCATGGAATGATGGACGATAACGTGTTTTATCAAGACAGCGTGCGGCTGGCGCAACGCTTGATTGAAATGAAAAAACACAACTGGGAGTTGGCTAGTTATCCACTGGAGCGACACGGCTATCAGCATCCGGAGTCCTGGTATGACCAATACCGACGCATCTTTGAGCTATTTGAGCGTGCGTTAAAGTAGTTCAGATTTTTCGGCAGTGACTCCGCTTATCGGAGTCACTGTTCGGGGTATTGTCGCAGGGGTCAGCTTTTTCACTTCTGACAGCATTTGTGTCATCCCAGCGAAAGCTGGGATCCGCTTTTTTGATTTCTGGCGACGCCCACACTTTTCGGTTTATTCGAATTCCATTCGATGCGTGTGTTTGCCCTTTTGTCGCCACAAAAGGGCCAAAAACGCTTCGCACCCTTTTTGCCGCCCGCGACGCATACTCTCTTTCGTAATTCTTCACTGCCATTGACGCGTGTTCTTGTCACTTTTGTCCGGCAACAAAAGTGACCAAAAGTGCCTTGCGCTGTCTCACCACCCAGCCGATTCCCGATCGGCTGGGTGCTCTGCGCGCTGGC
>CBDUOG010000099.1:0-5593 GCA_965368785.1 uncultured Gammaproteobacteria bacterium
GGCCTGCTGCTGCGCGACCCGGAGCTTTTGGCCGAAGCCATTGAGCGCAGTTGCGCACATAAAGCGGCGATCGTTGTACGCGATGAAACTGAGCAAGGCGAACGCATGCTGCTGAACTTTGGCCACACCTTTGCGCACGCTCTGGAAGCCGAACAAGCCTACGGCGGATTCCGCCACGGCGAGGCGGTGGCGGTCGGTATGGTATTGGCAGCCAAATTATCGGCCAAGCTGGGCCGGGCCAGCCGCGAGGATGCCGAGCAACTCTCACACCTGTTAAGCCGGTTCGGATTACCCACACAAATCCCCAGCGGCATGGATCCCAATGCCATGCTGCGGCGCATGCAGCTGGATAAGAAATCAGTCTCCGGGCAAATCCGTTTAATCCTGTGGACCGGCATCGGCGCGGCCGATGTGGTGGCCGATGTCGATACAAAGCTGATATTAGGTGCACTTCACGGCTAAAATGGGCGGATGCGTCTTTATCTACAACAACCGCCCGAGGGCGGCGAACAACCCAAATACGTGCAATTGATCTTGCAGCAAGATCTCTTGGGCGCCTGGGTATTAATTCGCGAAGCCGGTCAGGCCGGCGGTCGCATTCAATTAAAACGTGATTTGTTTATGGATCACGACAGCGCGGTTAGCGCCCTGGAGAAATCACGCGATGCCACTGTGCGCCGTGGCTACCGGGTGATGATTGCGCAAGGCACCGGAGCGCCCAAGTCATGAGTTTAAAAAACGATCGCTTTTTGCGCGCACTCAAGCGCCAGCCTGTGGACTACACACCGGTCTGGCTGATGCGTCAGGCGGGCCGTTATTTGCCGGAGTACCGTGAAACCCGCGCCAAGGCCGGCAGTTTTATGGCGCTGGCGACCAATCCTGACCTTGCCTGCGAAGTGACGCTGCAGCCGTTGCGCCGTTACGATTTAGACGCGGCGATTTTGTTCTCCGATATTCTGACCATTCCCGATGCGATGGGTTTGGGTTTGTACTTCGCCGATGGCGAAGGACCGAAATTTGAACGTCCCGTGCGCGATGCCTCGGCGATCAAAGCGCTCGCAGTGCCAGATATGGAAACTGAATTGCGCTATGTCATGGATGCGGTGCGCGTCATTCGCCGCGAGCTCAACGGCTCGGTACCCTTAATTGGTTTCTCCGGCAGCCCGTGGACCTTGGCGTGCTACATGATTGAAGGTGGCGGCTCGGCGAATTTTTCGCGGATTAAATCGATGGCCATTGATGATCCGCAAACCCTACACCAATTACTGCAAGTAGTGACTGACGCGGTCATCGCCTATCTGGATGCGCAACGCTTAGCCGGCGCTCAAGCGCTGCAAGTATTCGACACCTGGGGTGGTGTGCTGTCACCGCACCTGTATCGCGAATTTTCCCTGCCCTATCTCAAGCAAATAGCCGAACGCTTACCGCGTGGCGAAGGCGATCAACACGCGCCGTTGATTTTGTTTGGTAAAGGCAATGCGCCATACTTAGTTGAACTATCCAACACCGGTGCCGAAGGCGTCGGTGTGGATTGGACCGTATCACTGCAAGATGCGCGCGAGCGTACACATAACAAGGTTGCCCTGCAGGGCAATTTGGACCCGGTTGTGTTGTATGCCAAACCCGAAGCCATTGAAGCTGAAGTACGCCGCACCCTGGCCAGCTATGGCCACGGCAGCGGGCATGTATTCAATCTGGGCCACGGCATGTCGCCGGACATGAACCCAGAACATGTTGCGGTTTTAGTCGATGCAGTGCATCGTGAATCACGCATCTATCATCAGGAGTGAGTCAATGAGCAATAACGGATTGACCCGATCACGCAGCGACCGGATTTTCGGTGGCGTCATTGGCGGCATCGCAAAGCATTACGGCTGGAACCCCGGCGGTGCGCGAATTGCTTATGTTTTGCTATCGATCCTTTCCGCAGCATTTCCGGGCATTCTGGTTTACATCGTGTTGTGGTTGCTGCTGCCCTTAGAGCATAGCGACTAAACGCGCGTCGCTAAGAATCGTTCGACAACGTGCGGTCAATTGCTTCGGCCAACAGCTCCGCGGTCACCGGTTTACGCTGGAACCCCTGCATTCCCGCAGCCAGCGCCAGACTTTCCGCTACGCCATCAACCCGCGCGGTCAGTGCCATCATCGGAAACACAAAACCTTGTGCGCGCAGCAAGCCGGCAAGCTCGGTACCATCCATACCCGGCAAGTCTATATCGACGATGGCCAAATCAAAGCGATGTACGTGCGCTTCTTGCAAGGATTTGAGCGCGTTCGCAGAGTGAATGCACTGATGCCCTAATTGTTGCAATAAGCCGACCACAACTTCGGCCACGGTTTCATCATCTTCGACTAACAAGATCAGCAAACTCTGCGCGGCGCGCAATGGCGTTTTGGCTTTTGTCTGCGACGCTGCACTGCTGGTCGGCACAAGCGGCAAGCTAATGACAAAGCGCGTGCCCACACCGGGTGTGGAAAATACACGGATTCGGCCCTGCATGGCTAAGGCGAGTTCCTGAGAAATAGCCAGGCCCAGACCACTGCCGCCATAGCGCACGCTGTCCTGATGAGAATGTAGCTGTTCGAAGCGCCGGAATAATTTGGCCTGCTGGGCTTCACTTAAGCCCGGGCCACTGTCTTCGATTTGTATGTTCAGGCCCGTCTCATCAGTCCAGCGCACATCAATGCGGACGCGGCCAAGCTCGGTGAACTTGATCGCGTTGTTGGCGATATTTAAGACGATCTGACGAACGCGCCCGGCGTCGCCCATCAGGGTTAGGCCATCAATTCCTTCACCGCTGAATGAAAACTCAAGGCCTTTGCGCTCGGCCATGGGTCTTAGCAGTGCATCCATTTCGCGGAACAACTCAGCGACCTGGAACTGTGCTTCAATCAATGATAATTGGCCTGCTTCAATGCGCGCTAAATCTAAGGCGTCGTTGACTAAACGTAAGAGATGATCGCCGGCTTTACGAATCGAGCGTACCTGCGAACGTTGCTTATCGGCCAGATCCGCCGACTCGAGCAACTCGGCCATGCCCAGAACTCCGGTCATCGGTGTACGAATCTCGTGCCCCAGGGTGGCCAAAAAGCGCGACTTTGCTTCGGATGCGGCCAGTGCCAGCTCGCGTTCTTTATCAGCAAGCCGGCGTTGTTCGCGCATGTGCAGGCGCCGCTGATAAACCCAAAAAAGCACTCCAGCGATACCCATAAAAATAAAGAAATAGGCAAGGTAAGCCCATCGGGTCTGCCACCAATACGGCAGCACGCGCACCGGCACGGTGACCGGCGCGCTCCACAATCCATTGGCACCGGCGGCAATCACCTCTAGCTGGTAATCATTGGGTGCCAGTTGTGAGAACACGCGTTCGCCGCTGGCACCGGTTTCGATCCAGTCACTGTCAAACCCGTTTAAGCGGAAGCGGTAACGGGTGGATGCCGGATCGGCGTACGACAATGCGCGCGCTACGATTCGCAAATCACGATCGCCCGGCTGCACATCGACCGGCGCACCAACGTCCAACAAAATTTCATCTTCTTCGCGGCGCAGGCTCAGTGTGTCGATGATCATTTTTGGTGCCTGATCGACGCTTGCAACATCTTCGGGCGAAAACAAAACCGCACCGCGGTTGGTACCGGCCGCCACTAAACCCGAGGGAAGTTTCAGCGGGGGTCGCAATCCAAATTCCTGCGAATCCAGGCCGTCACTGATGCCAAAAACGCGCAAGGTCTGCGCGTGCACATCAAAGCGGATCAGGCCGCGCATACTGCTTAGCCATACGTTGCCCAGCCCATCAACAACCAGTCCACCCGACTCCACCGCGGGCAATCCATGATCACCGGATGTAATGGAATCCAGTAGTTGCATTTGCCCATCGCGCCATTGGTATCGCTCCAACGTGCCCAGCCGATGCAGCCATAACTGATCGTCGCTAATCCAGCTGAAGCCAAAAATTCGATCGTCTTCGATGCCGTTTGCTTTGAGTAACTGCTGGCCATTCCAGTACAACAAACCCTGCGGCCCGGAAACCCACAACTGACCGCGCATATCCGTACCGAGTTGATCAATTTCGTGCACTTCCAAGCCCTGACCGTCACCGGCTAGCAATTGGTGCACAACGTCTCCATCTGCATTACGCGCTTGCAGGCCGCCGCCGTAGTGCGCCATCCAAATCAACCCGTCGGCGCTTTGTGCGAGCAAATCAACCGGTCCTATCAAACTCGGATGCGCCGGCGAATTGGGCCCCCAGGTATCAATTTTCTTGTTAGCCAAGGCAATGCGACTTACGCCAAAGGCATGGCCCAACCACAGCGTGTTGCTATCGGTTTGCAGCACCGAGTAACCGCGACCCTGCGGTAATTGTTCTTTGGCAATGAACTCGCGGGTGATCAGCGCCTTTTCCAGATCCAGATAATCGATCACCGCGTTATCACCCACCATCCACAAACCGGACTCACCGGATGCGGCAAAGCCATAGGCTTGCGTGTGCGAGATACGCAAGGGCTCTTCGCCACCGGGCGAAAGCGACGTGAAGTAACGCCAGTTCGGACGCAGGCCCAACACTCCATGTTCGGACATGCCAAACCACAGCCCCCCTTCAAGATCCTGCTGAATCGTAAACACCAGTTTTTCGTTGATCCGCGGGTCTTTAAAATGCTGCACGCGATCATTCACCACCATCACCACGCCGCGATGCGTAGCAAGCCACAGGGCGCCGCTACGATCTCTAAAGACTTGATTCACCCGTGAGCTGCCGATTTGCTCGTGCCACACCGGCACTCGCACTTCGCCGCTGGGCAGTCGTTCGTTCAGTCCATTAGCGGTTCCGATCCACAAAGATTTTTTGCTGTCTTCGCTTAAGGAAAACACCACCGGTGAAAACAACTGGCTCGAATCAAAGCGTACAAAGTTTTCGCCATCCCAATACAACAGGCCTTTGTTGGTACCCACCCACAAGCGACCCGTGGAGTCGCGCAACATCGTGATCACAATATTGCTGGGCAGTCCTTTGTCGCTCATGGGGTCATGGCTGAAATGCTCCAAACTGCCATCGGCACGCAAACGCGAAATACCCGCTCCAAACGTGCCGAGCCAGATACCACCCGCGCCATCATCCTCAATCGCCCAAATTTCGATCCCGCGCAAGGCCACGTCGGTGGACTCATCGTAAAACCTGAAGTCATTGCGATCCGCCGATATCCGGCCAAGGCCTTTGCCTTCAATGCCAAACCAAACTTGATTCGCCTCATCAATATGCAGCGACTGAATGCTATTGCCCGGCAAACCGCCGACCACACCGGGCTGATATCGCCATAAACGAAAGCTCATGCCGTCGTAGCGCGCTAATCCGTCATCGGTGGCAAACCACAAATAGCCATCACGATCGGCCTTAATGACGTTGACCCGGCTCGAGGGCAAGCCATCGGCAACCCGCAGCTCGCGAAATAAGGGTGTTTGTGGCAACAGAGCGCGTGGTTGCGCCCACAGCGACGCACTGCTCGCAAGCAAAAGCAAGGCAATAATTATGTGTTTGATTCGCATCAGTCCCTACAGTCCCCGGGTCCAACCGCCGGTCGGCCCCATTCCTACCCC
>CBDUOG010000100.1:0-5474 GCA_965368785.1 uncultured Gammaproteobacteria bacterium
TGTTGGTTTTCTGAGCTGTACTCAGGGCGATTCAGGCGGAAGCGCTTTTGGCCCTCGTCGCCACGAGGGCAAATACACGCATCGAATGCAATTCAAATAAACGAAAAAATGTGGGCGTCACGAATTATCCAGGAGTGCCCAAGAAGATCTGCTAAAGCGGGAAATCAGACAACAAAACAAAAAACCCCGCTGTCGCGGGGTTTTTCGGCGGAAAGGAGCTATCTACAATTTTAGAGTGCCGCCTCGAGCTCCGGAACAATCGCGAATAAATCGCCGACCAGGCCAATGTCGGCAATTTCGAAGATCGGTGCATCCGGGTCTTTATTGATTGCGACAATCGTGCCGGCGTCTTTGATGCCGGTGATGTGCTGAATTGCGCCGGAAATACCGATGGCGATGTACAGCTCGGGCGCGATAATTTTACCGGTTTGTCCGACCTGCATATCGTTGGGCACATAGCCTGCATCGACGGCTGCGCGCGAGGCGCCTACGCCGGCACCCATTTTGTCAGCCAGCGAGTAGATGATGTCGAACTTTTCCGCCGAGCCCAGAGCGCGACCACCGGAGACCACTTTGGCCGCTGATTGCAGGTCGGGCCGATCCGATTTGCCTTGCTCCAAATTCACAAAGCGCGTGTGGCCCGGTACGGCAACCGTGGAACTGATGCTTTCCACGCTTGCATTGCCGCCGTCAGCCGCCGCCGGCCATGAGGCGGTGCGTACGGTAGCAACAACAATGTTACCCTCAGGAACGCCCACATCAATGATCGCATTGCCGGCATAGATCGGCCGCTTAAAGCTGCGTGGGCCATCGACCTGCATTAAGTCGCTGACCTGGCCGACACCCAGAAGTGCCGCCACGCAGGGCATTAGGTCTTTGCCGAAGGTCGTACTTGGGCCGAGTACGTGGCTGTAGTTTTTTGCGATGTCGGCAATTTGCGGTGCCAGCACTTGCGCAAGCGCATGGCCATTTTCACCACGCGAAAGCGCCAGTACTTTCGCCACGCCTTCAATTGCAGCGGCTTGTTCGGCAACGGCCGCCGCATCGGCGTCCAGAACCAATACGTCAATGTCACCACCGATCGCGGTGGCGCAGCTGACGCAGCGGGCGGTGGAGGCATTCAGCTGGCCGTTCAGATGTTCAGCGATGATCAGAATTTTGCTCATAGTAGACTCCTCAGACCAGGCCTTTAGTTTTGAGTGCAGCCACTAACTCAGCCACATCTTTAACCATGACGCCTTTGCTGCGTTTTGCCGGCGGCGTGTATTTATTGATGGTGGTTTCTGCGGCAACATCGACGCCCAGATCGGCAAACGCGATGGATTCCATCGGCTTGGATTTGGCTTTCATGATGTCGGGCAGTTTGATGAAGCGCGGCTCGTTCAAGCGCAAGTCGGTAGTGATGACCGCCGGCAAATCAACCTCAAGGGTTTCCAGTCCGGCATCCACTTCGCGGGTGACGCTGGCCTTGCCATCAGCAACGCTGAGTTTGCTGGCGAATGTTGCCTGCGGCCGACCCCATAATGTCGCCAGCATTTGACCGGTCTGATTGGCGTCATCATCGATCGCCTGCTTGCCGAGCAAAACAATGTCCGGCGTTTCTTTTTCGATCAATTTGAGCAGAGCGCGCGCGGCAGTCAGTGATTGGATCGGCTGATCGCAAACCACATGAATTGCGCGGTTGGCACCCATGGCCAAGCCATTGCGCAAATGCGCCTGGGCATCGGCTGGCGCAATCGTTGCAACGATTACTTCGGTGGCGATACCTTGGTCCCGCAGACGCAGGGCCTCTTCCAGTGCGATGTCATCAAACGGGTTCGGTGAAAGCTTTACGCCTTCAGTAACCACGCCGCTGCCATCGGGCTTTACTTGGACTCGGACGTTATAGTCAACGACGCGCTTATAGGCGACGAGAATCTTCATCAGGGATTTCCTCTACAGATTTCGCCCCGTGGCCTGAACTGGCCGGGGTGATCGGCTAATTCTACCTTTTTTGCGGGGTTTCGCCCAATCCGCAGAACATGCCCTAAAGCCAGCCGGCCCCGTTTACGGGTATGCTAAGCACCTGATAATCAGGGTGAAATCATGATTTTTCCAGTCATCTTAAGTGGCGGCAGCGGGACCCGGCTTTGGCCTTTGTCGCGACAAAACTACCCGAAGCAGTTTTTGCCGCTGACCGGCGAGGATTCGTTGTTTCAGCAAACCGTGCAGCGCGTTCAAGGGCTTAAGCGCGCTGCGCCACCGATTGTCGTATGCAGCCATGAGCATCGCTTTATGGTCGCCGAACAATTGGCTGGTTTGGGCGTGCAAAACCCTCGAATTCTGCTGGAGCCCATGCCGCGGAACACTGCGCCGGCAATCTGCTTAGCGGCGCTGGACGCGGTTGCCCGTGATCCTGAAGCGCTGTTGTTGGTGCTGCCCGCAGATCACCGGGTCGGCAAGCCGCACGCGCTAATCGCGGCGGTCGAGCAAGCCGAGTCATTTGCCGCGCAGGGCTGGCTGTTTAGTTTCGGTATTCAGCCGACCCAGCCGGAGACCGGTTTCGGTTATCTCAAGCAGGGGGCCGCTCTGGCACCCGGTGTGTTTCAAATTTCGCAATTCGTCGAAAAGCCCGACCTCGCACATGCGCAACAGTACCTGGCTAGCGGTGAATACTTTTGGAATGCCGGAATATTTTTATTCCGGGCTGATCGCTATTTAGCTGAAATAAAGCAACACGAGCCGACGATGTTAGCCGCTGCCGAAGCAGCTTTGACTCTGGCAAAGGTCGATCTCGATTTTGTTCGCGTTGATGAACAGGCCTTTTCCAAGTCGCCAAGTAATTCAATCGACTATGCGGTGATGGAAAAGACCGAGCGTGCCGCCGTGGTGCCGGTCGATTGTGACTGGAGCGATATCGGTTCGTGGTCGGCGGTGTGGGATATCGGCGAAAAAGATGCCAGCGGTAATGTGGCCAGCGGCGATGTCATTTCGGTCGATACACAGAATGCCTTGCTTTATGCGGTGGGTGATCGGCTGCTGGCGACGGTCGGCGTGCATGATGTGGTGGTGGTCGATACCGCGGATGCAACATTAGTGGCGCACCGAAGCCGGGTGCAGGAAGTCAAGGCGCTGGTGGATGCACTGAAAGCGGCTGATCGCACTGAGCACATTGTGCATCGCAAAGTATTTCGGCCCTGGGGCAGCTATGACAGCGTTGATCGTGGTGAACGCTTTCAGGTCAAGCGTATCGAAGTAAAACCCGGCGCGGCCTTGAGTCTGCAAAAGCATAAGCATCGCGCCGAGCACTGGATTGTTGTATCCGGTGTGGCAGAAGTCACCTGCGATGAGCGCGTCTTCACCTTAAACGAAAACGAAAGTACGTTTATTCCGAAGGGCAGCGTGCATCGTTTACGCAATACCGGGACTAAGTCTCTGGAGCTGATTGAAGTACAATCGGGCGACTACTTAGGCGAAGACGATATTGTGCGACTTGAGGATACATACGGACGTGCTTGAATCGAATCATCTGAGTCATCTTGACGTCCTTGAGGCGGAAGCAATCTATATATTGCGTGAGGCGCGTGCGCAGTTTGAGCGCCCGGTTTTGCTGTACTCCATCGGAAAGGACTCGACGGTTTTACTTCACCTGCTAAAAAAAGCTTTTGCGCCGGGTCTACCGCCGATTCCGCTGCTGCACATTGATAGCACATGGGAATTCCAAGACACCTATCGCTTCCGTGATGCGGTGCCTGCCAAGCATGGTGTGGAGTTGCGCGTGCATATCAATCAGGAAGGCCTGCAACAAAACATCGACCCGTTTGAGCATGGAGCGGCAATTCACACCGACGTCATGCGTACCCAGGGTCTACGACAGGCTCTCGACTTAGGCAAGTACGATTGTGCGATTGGCGGGGCGCGGCGCGATGAGGAAAAATCGCGCGCCAAAGAGCGTATTTTTTCCTTCCGCAATGCACAGCATCGCTGGGAGCCGCGCAATCAGCGGCCTGAGCTGTGGAGCCTGTTTAACGGACGTATAGGTCCGGGCGAGAGTGTTCGTGCATTTCCCTTATCGAACTGGACGGAGCTCGATGTCTGGCTCTACATTCTGCGCGAAAACATTGAATTGCCGGCACTGTACTTTGCTCAGAGCAGACCGGTGGTGTCGCGAGATGGATGCCTGATCATGGTCGACGATGAACGTATGAAGCTACGTGCCGGTGAGACGGTCACGGAGAAAATGGTTCGCTTCCGGACGCTGGGTTGCTACCCGTTTACCGGTGGTGTGGAGTCGAATGCGGCAGACGTGGCGGATATCGTCGCTGAATTGTTGCTGGCAAAAACATCGGAGCGCCAGGGGCGGGTGATTGACCACGATACGAGTGCATCAATGGAAGCCAAAAAGCTAGAGAGCTATTTTTGATGAGCGTTACGGCAGAAGAAAAAATGCGGCAATTACTGGAGAGCGTCGAGGCAAAGCAGCGCCTGCGCTTTATCACCTGCGGTAGCGTAGACGACGGCAAAAGCACGGTTATTGGCCGCTTATTGTTTGACTGCAAACAGATTGCCGATGATCAGATTCAAAATCTGCTCAAGGACAGCATAAAGCACGGCACCCGCGGGGATCAGCCCGATTACGCCTTGTTAGTGGATGGCTTGTCCGACGAGCGCGAGCAGGGCATAACCATTGATGTGGCGTATCGGTATTTTTCAACGCCCAAGCGCAGTTTTATCGTTGCCGATTGTCCGGGTCATGAGCAGTACACGCGAAATATGGCGACCGGCGCATCGCAGGCGGATGTTGCCGTGGTTCTGGTGGATGCCCGTAAAGGATTGCTCACTCAGACCCGCAGGCATTCGTTTATCGTTTCGCTGTTCGGCGTACGCCAAATCATTCTGGCTGTGAATAAGATGGACTTGGTCAATTACAGCCAGTCCGTGTTTGACTCAATTGCTGAGCAGTATCGAAGCCTAGTTAAAGGATTTGGTGTTGAGCACGTAGAATGCGTACCGGTCTGCGCAATTCACGGTGAAAACCTCGTGTCCGGCTCGGAGAACATGCCTTGGTATCAGGGCCCGAGTTTGCTCAGTGTGCTTGAGCAGATATCCGTGCACACAAAGGCCGCACCGCCTTCGCCGCGTCTATTAGTGCAGCGAATCAATCGGCCCAATTCAGAGTTTCGTGGATTTTCCGGCGCACTGATCAGTGGCGAACTGAATGTCGGTGATGCCGTGTGCGTGCAGCCATCGGGCCGCCGCAGCGAAATCACCCAGATATTACGCGGCGACACATCGGTTACAGCAGCCGCAAATGGCACAGCGGTGACCGTGTGTCTGGCTGATGAAATTGATGTGGTTCGTGGCGATGTGATCTGCTCGGTCGATGATCCGCTCAAAAGCAGCGATCAATTCGCGGTGCATTTGCTGTGGATGAGCGATGAGCCCTTGTATCCGGGACGCAGTTATTGGCTGCAGTTGGGCACCCGGCGGGTGCC
>CBDUOG010000101.1:0-5356 GCA_965368785.1 uncultured Gammaproteobacteria bacterium
TATGCGGCACATTGGTGCGCATCTGCCGATCCGCAGCAATAAATCCGCGATCGCTGACTTCAACGCCGGCCGCTGCGGCATTGATCTTGCCGCCATTTGGACTTCGACCGATCGACACTAAGGCTCGATCGAACTTAGTGTTCTCCGGTGCGCCCTTGCCTTCAAATTTGGCGTGCAGTGCATCTTTCTTCGCGGCCAATTCAGAAACTTTTACGCCGGTGTGAAACGCAACGCCGCGTTTTTTCATCACATCCACTAAGGGCTTGACCAAGTCGGCATCTGCGCCGGGAATCAACTGATCGGCTAATTCAACAACCGTGACTTCACTGCCCAAACCCGAATACACGCATGCCATCTCCAATCCGATAATGCCACCGCCAACCACCAGCAAGTGCTTGGGCACATCGGCTAGTTCAAGCGCGTTGGTTGAATCCATAACCCGCGGGTCATCCCACGGAAACCCCGGCAATTTGATCGGTTGCGAGCCAACCGCGATCACGCATTTTTCAAAGCGAACTATCTGTGTTTCTTTGCCGTTGCTGACTTCAATTTCATGCGCTGAAATAAATTTCCCGACGCCCTGCAGCGTACGCACCTTGCGCTGCTTAGCCATACCGGCCAGGCCCTTGGTCAAGGATCCAATCACCGTCTCTTTATAAGCGCGCAATTTCTTAATATCGATTTTCGGTTTACCGAAACTCACACCGGCAACTTCAAGATGTTTCGCTTCCTGAATAATCTCTGCGGTGTGCAACAGGGCTTTAGATGGAATGCAGCCTACATTCAGACACACGCCACCGAGCTCGGCATAGCGCTCAATCAGAATCACATCCATACCCAAATCGGCCGCGCGAAACGCTGCGGTATAGCCACCGGGGCCTGCACCCAATACGACCAATGCAGCTTGATGGTCCGCTTTTCGCCCGGACTCAGCCTGCGCGCTCGGTGCCGCAGGTGTTTTTTCTTTCGGCGCAGCGGCTGCCGGAGCGAGGCCCGGTTTAGCCGTTGCGGTGCTCGCGCTCGACGCCTCGGCTTCAATTTCAGCAATCACGGTTCCTTCGGACACCGTGTCGCCCAGCTTTACACGCAGCGCGGTAATTCGTCCGGCAGCGCTCGCCGGAACTTCCATCGTCGCTTTATCCGATTCGAGAGTCACCAGACCCTGATCTTTTTTTACGGTGTCGCCGACGCTCACCAATACTTCAATTACCGGCACATTTTCCTGGCCACCAATGTCGGGGACAAGAATTTCAGTCTTAGTCTGGCTCATGGGATCCTTCGTCAATTTCCGGCCAACCACCCGCGTCTATCTTGGATGCCTTGCGCCAATTGGAATGGTATAGATCGTGGCGACGATCTTTTAAGTTTTGTACGGTGCCTGATTGCCGCGCGGTAATCAGATCATCCAGCCGCAGATCAGCAAACGCGACTGCCTCGGAATTGGCCATCGTGTCGGCGGCAATTCCCTCGGGTGCAAACGGGAAATCACAGGGCGTAAAAATGCCGCTTTGTGCGTACTGAATATCGAAGTTGTTGACGCCCGGCAAATTGCCGACATTGCCCGAGGTGACCACGTAGCACTGATTTTCCGTCGCCCGGGCCAGACAGCTGTAACGCACGCGCAAATGTCCCTGACGCACATCGGTGCAGTACGGCACAAACATAATCAATGCGCCCTGATCGACCAGATGTCGCGCCAATTCCGGGAACTCGCTGTCGTAACAAATCATCACGCCGATCGGACCGCAGTCGGTCATGATGGCGCTGGCTTTTTCGCCGCCGGAGATTTTCCACCAGTAACGCTCATTGGGCGTAATGTGAATCTTCTCCTGCGTATGCAAACTGCCGTCACGTAATCCGATATAGCAAATATTGTGAATATCGCCATCTTCAACCAGGGTCGGATGCGAACCGCCGATAATATTTACGTTGTACTTAACCGCCAGCGTCTTAATTAACTCCCTGAGTTGCTTGGTGTACTTGGTCAGCGTGCGAATCGAATCGGCTGCCGAAAGCTTCTCATTTTCAATCGAGAGTAGCTGCAGGGTAAACAGCTCGGGGAACACCACAAAGTCGGTGCGATAATCGGCAACGACATCGACGAAATGCTCTACCTGAGTCGCAAACTCATCGAACGACTTAATGCGTCGCTGCTGATACTGAACCGTCGCCACGCGCACCGATCGCGGCAAGCCACGGCGCTGCGCCTCCAGAATCACCGGATGCTCGGAACGCTCCGGGTTACGCCAGACGAGATGCGCCGCAAAGCCCATTGAATCGTGGTCGGAAGATAAGTAGCCGGGCAAAACGCCGTGCAATACGAAGCCGTTTCGCAATTGAAAACTCAAGGTCGCATCACGGACTTTATCGCCCACCACGGCATCGACGTAGGCCTTGGCCGAACCGTAAGTTTTAATTTTCTTAGCTAAGCCTGGAATTCGCCCGCCGAACGCAATGCCGCGCAAACCCAGTTCTTTGCATAAGCGTTTTCTTGCGTCGTACAAGCGGCGACCAATGCGCAAACCCCGATGCTCCGGATCAACGCAGACCTCCATGCCATACAACCAATTGCCTTTAGGATCGTGGCGAGAACCGTAGCCGCCACCAGTGATGCCGCGCCAGGTATGTTCGGAAAGCGCCAACGCTTCATCGACTCGAAACGTTGCACAATATCCCACGACCTGTTCGCCATGCATCGCCACGAACTGGCCTTCGGGAAAATGTGAAAGCTGGCCGGTCAGCATCTCGGGTATGTAGCAAAAGTCGTCGCCATAAGTCCGCCTGGACAATGAAACAATCCCATCAATATCTTGTTCGGTGGCTACTCGAATAGTTAGCTTCGGCTTGCTTTCAGCTTTCTTCTTCAAATTTATCTCCTAAACTTCGTAAAACAGACAAGCTCTATGATTGAGGCTTGTCGTGGGGTCCCGCTTCGGCACTCGCATCGCTATCGGCCTCACGTTCGGCGTCTGCTTGCGCGTCATTGCGCGCTAACTCACTACGCTCGGATTCCGATAGCTCGGGCACTTTAGACTCGACGCCGCTTTCGGTGACCTGCGCTTTTAGACCAAGCGCGGTAAACGCGGCGTCCTTATCCAAACCAAACAAACTGCGCACGTGCAAATCACGTTGTGGAAAAGGTATCTCTAAGTTGTACTTGGCCAAAGCAGTTTCCAGCTCCCACGTGTACGCCGCGCGCACCGTAGACGGCCGTTTCGTGGCATCGGCGGTTAACCAAACCACCAATTCAAAATTCAAACTGGAATCGCCAAACTCGACCAACCACACCTGTGGCTGCCGACCGGCTTGGTCCAACATCGTGAAAGGAACGGCGCTGGCCGCTTCAAGCGCTGCCTTCTTAACCAACTCTTTGTCGCAGCCGTAGGCAACGCCAAATGGAATACGCAAGCGGCGCGAAGTTTCGTCATGTGTCCAATTGACCACGCGGCCCGAAACAAATTCGGAGTTCGGCACCAGAATGTCGATATTGTCGTTGGTGGTTATCCGTGTGGCGCGAATATTAATGTCGCGCACGGTGCCGTGAACGCCGGACTCGAGTTCAACAAAATCACCCACCTTCAGACTGCGATCAAACAGCAAAATAATGCCGGAGACAAAATTGCTGAATATCGCCTGCAAACCAAAGCCCAAACCGACGCTGAGTGCGCCGACAATGACGGCCAGCTTGCTCGCCGGTACACCCATCAATTCCAGCGCGATGACCGCAGCGATCGCAATCAGTATGTAACGAATCACCCGGTTCAATGCATACAGCGCAGGCCGACTGCCCTCTTTCGCCCGGCTTCGCTCATAGCGCTTAAGCGCCGCACCCACCATCCACGACAGGACGTATGCCGTAAAGATAACCAGCGCAAATAAAATAAATTTGCCGGGCGTAAATGGCACGCCCGAAGCCGTAAACAGGGTGTAGTCCCAAAACGCCTGAAATCCGGCCGATGATTCAAGACCGAATCGCGAGCTGATAATTTGTGCGGATGTAATGAGCATCGACTACAGCAGCAAGCGACGAAGGTCGCTCAGGCTTTGTCCAAGCATGGTGGTGAAACGCGCGGCGTCGGCACCATCAACAACGCGGTGGTCATAGCTCAATGACATCGGCAACATCAGGCGCGGCACAAATTCTCTGCCATTCCAAACCGGCTTCATCGCGCTGCGTGATACTCCGAGTATGGCGACCTCAGGCGCGTTGACGATCGGCGTAAAATTCGTTCCGCCAATGCCGCCGAGCGAGGAGATCGAAAAGCAACCGCCCTGCATATCGGCTGGCCCGAGTTTTTTGTCGCGCGCTTTTTTGGAAATCTCTGTGAGCTCTTCGGCCAGTTCCAGCATGCCCTTCTTATCGCAGTCCCGGATAACCGGCACTAATAAGCCATCGGGCGTATCAACAGCGATGCCGATATGGAAATATTTTTTCAGAATCAGTGATTCGCCGGTCGCATCAAGCGAGGCATTGAAATTGGGATAGGCCTTCAACGCGGCGACAACGGCCTTAATTAAAAATACCAGCGGCGTAATCTTCGTGCCGGTTTCTTGCGCGGTTTGCTTGCGGAACGCTTCCATTTCGGTGATATCGGCTTCGTCGTGCTGTGTTACATGCGGAATCATCGCCCAGTTGCGCGCCAAATTGGCGCCCGAAACTTTCTTGATCCGCGACATCGCCTGCGTTTCTATTTCGCCGAACTTAGCGAAATCAACTTTCGGCCACGGCAACAAGCTCAGGCCCGGACCACCGCCGCCGACTGCGCCGGTCGAACCGGTCATGTGTTGCTTCACAAATGACTGAACATCTTCCTTAGTAATACGGCCACCACGCGCACTGCCGCTGACCTGACTCAGATCCACCCCTAGCTCGCGCGCAAAGACGCGGACCGCCGGACTGGCATGCGCAATTTTTCCGGACTGAACACCGGCCGCATTGAATGCAACCGGCGGAGCTTTGGGCGCTTCTGCCGGCATCGGCGGAGTCGAAACGCTGGTTTCGGCCTTTTTGGGCTCAGGCTTCGGCTCCGGCGTTTTTGCCGGCTCGGCTTTCGCAGCCGGTTTCGCCTCGGCCGCGGGCGTAGCTTTCGCCTCTGCACTCGGCTCAATCATGGCGACTAATGCGCCTTCAGACAGCGCATCGCCAATTTTCACTTTCAATTCGCGCACAATGCCGTCAAACGGAGCGGGAACCTCCATTGTCGCTTTGTCCGACTCGAGGGTAACCAGTCCCTGATCGCGTTTCACGCTGTCGCCGACAGCAACCAAAATTTCAATCACCGGCACGTCTTCGCTGCCACCGATATCCGGCACCTTCGCTTCTTTCAATTCAGCCATGTATCCTCCGGCCCACCTG
>CBDUOG010000102.1:0-5152 GCA_965368785.1 uncultured Gammaproteobacteria bacterium
CTAGTCTAAGCTGCGTTCGTGCTCGCTAATCAAAATTGGTGTTAGTCGGCGATTGACGCTTAGCGCGGGAATCGCCGGCACCAGATCAATGCAATCAACCGGGCAAGGTGGAATACAAAGCTCGCAGCCGGTGCATAGATCGGCAATCACGGTATGCATGCGCTTTTGCGCGCCAATAATGGCATCTACCGGACAGGCCTGAATGCATTTAGTGCAACCAATACAATCTTCCTCAATGATCAGAGCGACCAGGGCCGGTTTCTCTTCGCCATACTCCGGGTTTAAGGGCTTGGGGTCGCGACCGAGTAAATTAGCCAGTGCTTTGACCCCGGCTTCGCCGCCCGGCGGGCACTGGTTAATGTCGGCGCGCCCATCGGCGATGGCTTCAGCATAGGGTCGACAGCCGGGGAACTTGCATTGGCCGCATTGGGTTTGCGGCAGAATCGCGTTGATCTGCTCAACAATCGGGTCGGATTTCATCGCGAAGCGACGTGCCGCCCACGCCAGCAGGAGACCGATGATCAGGCATAGGGCGGTAAAGACGAGTACGGCAGACCACATCAGGCGGGAACGATTCCGGCAAAGCCCATAAAACCGAGCGCCATCAGTGCAGCAGTGGTTAGAGCTATCGGGCTGCCACGAAATGAGGCAGGAATTGCGAGTTGATGCAAACGCTCGCGCAGCGACGAAAACATCAGCAGCACCAGGGCGAACCCCAATGCGGCGCCGAAGCCATAGAGCAGGGCGCCAATAAAATTCCGTTCGGCTTGCACGTTAAGTAGGGCAACGCCGAGTACGGCGCAATTGGTCGTTATCAATGGCAAATAAATGCCCAGTACCCGATAAAGTCTGGGGCTTAGTTTGTGCATCACCAGTTCGGTGAACTGCACCATTGCAGCGATTACCACGATAAAACTGATCGTGCGTAAGTAGGGTAGTTCTAATGGAACCAAAATGCCGTGATGAATAATCCAGCTTAATCCTGCGGCCAGCGTGAGCACGAATCCGGTGGCCAGACCCATGCCGATCGCCGCATGCGGGCTATTTGACACCCCCATAAATGGGCAGAGCCCCAGAAACTTGACCAACACAAAGTTGTTGACCAATACCGCACTGATTATTAGTAGCAAAGTTTCTGACACCGGGGCTAAACCTCCAGCAACACGAATTATTTTACCGGCATGCCCGGTTCGGCATTGGGGTCAGCCCGCAACAAGCTCAAGCCACCGCCATCGAAGCCGGCTGAAAGAATCATGCCCTCGGAAACACCAAAGCGCATTTTGCGCGGTGCCAGGTTGGCAATGAATACGACCTGGGTACCGACCAGTTTTTCCGGCTCAGGGTAGCTGGCGCGAATTCCGGAAAAGATCTGGCGTTCGCCCAGGTCGCCTGCATCGAGCACGAATCGCAGCAATTTATCCGAACCCTCTACGAATTCACACACACGTACTTGAGCTAAGCGTATGTCGAGTTTGGCAAAGTCCTCGATACCAATAAATTCAGTGGTCTTAATGGGTGCTGGCTCGTTCATTGTTTTGCTCTTCTGGGGTGCTTTTGTCGTTTGCGCCGGTGGCGTATCTGCTTGCAGAGTTTCTTTCGACTGATCCAACATGTGCGCAATGGCCGCTGGATCAATCCGTGTAAATAGTGCTTGATACGAATTAATTTTCTCACCGAGCAAGGGGCGCTCTACGCTGCTCCACTCGCTGATCTCAGAGCCGAAAAACAATTCAGCCTGGCTTACGGTTCTGGGCAGGACGGGTCGCAGGGCGCAGCACAAAAACCGGAATAGGTTTATGCCTTGAGTACAGACCTGCTGCAACTGCGCATCGGCCCCTTCGGCCTTGGCAATCACCCAGGGTTTTTGTTCGTCGATGTACCGATTGGCCTCATCGGCCAAGCTCATGATGAGCCGGATTGCTTTGGCTGCATCATTGGATTCATACGCGGCTTTGATTTGTGGAATGTGACCGGCAAAGCGCTCATACATGTCCGGATCATCGAGCATAGCACTGAGCTGATTATCGAATCGTTTGTTGATAAAGCCGGCGCAGCGGCTCGCCAAATTGACGAACTTTCCGACCAGATCCGAGTTCACACGGGCGACGAAGTCGTCGAGATTTAAATCGAGATCATCGACCGAACCCGATGACTTACATGCAAAGTAATAACGCAAGGCCTCAGCACTCAGGCCAGCATCTAGATAGGTCCGGGCGCGAATAAAGGTGCCGCGTGATTTAGACATCTTCGCGCCGTTAACCGTCAAGTAACCGTTGACGTGCAAACGGCTCGGCATGCGATGACCCGATACGTTCAAAACCGCCGGCCAGAACAGGCCGTGGAAATTGACGATATCTTTGCCGATAAAATGATGCAATTCTGCTTGGCTATCGGGCTTAAGATAGTCGTTGTAGTTCAAGCCGGTTTTTTCGCATAGGGTTTTGAAGCTCGACAAGTATCCTATAGGTGCATCCAGCCAAACATAGAAGTACTTGCCGGGTGCACCGGGAATTTCAAATCCGAAATAGGGTGCATCGCGGGAAATATCCCAATCGCGCAGACCGGCGTCGGTCCATTCGCGAAGCTTGGCTTTGACTGCAGAATTGGCCACGTCGCCGTCGAGCCACTTCTCTAAAATGCTCTGGAATTTTTGCAGTCGGAAGAAGTGATGATCGGATTGGCGCATTTCCGGGGTCGCTCCGGAAACCACAGAGCGTGGATTTTTTAAATCGGTTGGCGCATAGGTCGCCCCGCAGACTTCACAGTTGTCGCCATACTGATCAGCCGATCCACACTTGGGACATTCGCCTTTGATAAAGCGATCCGGCAAAAACATCTGGCGTTCGGGATCAAACAGCTGATCGATCGCACGCACTTCGATCGCGTCTTGCTCGCGCAGCGCAGCGTAAATGGATTCGGTGAGCTCACGGTTGGCTTTCGAGTGGGTTGAGTCGTAATGATCGAATTCGACCGCGAACTCGGCAAAGTCTAACTCATGACTTTCTTGCATCTTGGCGATAAACGCCTCAGGCGTAATGCCGGCCTTTTCGGCTGCCAGCATGATTGGCGTGCCGTGGGTATCATCGGCGCAAACAAAGTGCACGCTGCCACCGTTCATGCGGCGTGCCCGAACCCAGACATCGGCCTGAATGTAGCCGACCAAATGGCCGATATGCAGATGGCCATTGGCATAGGGCAGGGCGTTGGTTACAAGGGCGGGTGCCGGGGTCATGCGTTAACTCTCATAAGGATCGTCGCATTATCGCAAACAAAGCTTATCGACGTGCAAAAAAAAGCCCGGCAATGCCGGGCTAAATGTTGAACGAGAGGTTTTTAACTTAGAACTTGTAGTCCAGCTTGACGAACAGTTCGCGGCCGATCGGGTTATATGCGCGCCAGAAGTACGGATAGGCGGTGTACGTATTGTCGTTTGGCGGCAATTTGTTCAGTACGTTGTTGGCAATCAATGTCACGCCGAAGTTTTCGGTCAGTGCATACGATGTGGTCAAGTTGTACAGAATCCACGGTTTGGTGCGCGAGCGCGGGGTTGCCGAAGTCGTCGTTGCCATCTCATACGTTGGCAAAGAGCTCATACGATTGCCTACCAGCGTCGTCATCCAGTCGCCTTTCAACCAGCTGATGGTGCCGCCGAAACGGGCACGGGCGTCGAAGTTCCCGCGGTCATCTCGGTTGCTGAGAATCGGATCTGTTGCGAACTGTGCCGTTTTGTTATCCAAAGTATGGGTGTACGACGCTC
This sequence comes from uncultured Gammaproteobacteria bacterium, assembly GCA_965368785.1. Classification (GTDB taxonomy): domain Bacteria; phylum Pseudomonadota; class Gammaproteobacteria; order Xanthomonadales; family Xanthomonadaceae; genus Silanimonas. The sequence goes on from CBDUOG010000102.1 coordinate 3,758, forward strand.
GGTAAAGGAAAGAGCCCCAATTATCGGTACTGTGTTTATAGTCCAGCGTTGCATCGATACCGTCTTGGCCGAGGAATGCTCGGTTGATTGGCCCACGGCGAATTTCGGTAATACCATTCGGGCGGGTTGGGCTAGTCGGATCACGGCTCACGCTGCCGAGCCAGAAGATACAGGCAGCCGAGCTAGGATCTACCGCAGCACCGGCCCGATCTACACCCAGACGGCAGTTTGCTTCATTTTCCAGTACAAAAGCGCTGGAAATATCTGCAACCTGACCTTCAAGTTCCACCCGGTATGCATCGACCGTCAGAGAGAGATTGTCGGTGATATCCCAAACGACACCAAAGCCAATCGACTCACCGTTCTCTTCTTCTAAGAAGGCATTACCCTGGCGTACACCAAACGCGGAGTATTGATAGGTCGTGTTGTTCGGGCAAGCTGCGATGGTTAGGCCAGCAGAACGGCACAGGAATTCGTCTTTGATGGTCGAGAAACTACCGCTACGCTCGGCGAACACAAAGTGCATATCCGGTGCGCGGAACGAGGTGGCAAAGGAGCTACGCACCAATACGCTATCGATTGGACGATATTGCAGGCCGAAGCTGTAGGTCACCGCGTCGTCGACTTCGGTTATGTCATCGTATTTGTCGTAACGCGAAGCCGCAGTTGCGGTCAGCGTGCTAAGCAATGGGATCGAGAATTCGACACCGAATGCGTAGCGATCACGCTCGCCGCCGCCGCCAGTACCAGTCAGGTTATAAATGGTCGGCGGTGAGCTGGGCAGAATGCGCGAATCGGCAATCAACTCATACTCCTGTTTGCCGCCCTCAATGACCGCCGCAAAGCCGACATCGCCTGCCGGCATTTCAAATAGCGAGGAATTGGTCACCACGAAAGTGCCTTGCGACACGCTGGAGTTGGCGTCGGTCACCACTGTGGTGTTGAGTTGACGGAACTGATCGAAAGTCAATGGCGTGGTAAACGCATTTACATTCAGACGCCAGGCTTCGCGGCCGCCAACGACCGTCGGATCACCCGGGTTACGGAAGAAGAACATATTGTTCAATTCCGAAATCAACAGGCGCGGGCGCTCATTGAGCGAGTCGTAAGCCGAATGGCTGATCGTCGCGTCCCAGTCCCACTGGTCAGCAAAGGTTCCACGCAGACCAAAGGCTACGTCGTAGGATTGTTCAGTGAACGCGCGGTCCAAGCCTTCAAAGCCATTGGATTCTTGTGGAGTAAAGATGCGCAACAGGCGATTCACGCCACCACGGGTGATGTCGTAATAGGTCGGCTGCCAGAATTGCACGGTCGAAGCGACCACTGCACTGGAGTCCCATCCACTGACACTGGCATAAGCCTGCAGACCATTTTCAAAATCCATGGTGCCGTACA
>CBDUOG010000103.1:0-5080 GCA_965368785.1 uncultured Gammaproteobacteria bacterium
CAGATTACATCGGCATCTGCGCGTATCAATGACATTGCGTCCTCGATTGATGAAGTGTCCAAGAACTCTGCCGAATCGGCTGACGTGGCGAAGCGCTCGGTGCAAATCGCTGCAAAAGGCGCTGAAGTGGTGCGACAGACGATTCGAGGCATGGATAACATCCGTGACCAGATTCAGGAAACGTCGAAACGTATTAAGCGACTGGGTGAATCGTCACAGGAAATTGGTTCGATCATCGAACTGATTAATGACATTTCTGAGCAAACCAACATTCTGGCGCTTAACGCAGCTATTCAAGCGGCTTCGGCCGGTGAAGCAGGCCGCGGATTCGCCGTGGTGGCCGATGAAGTACAACGACTCGCTGAGCGCGCATCCAATGCGACCAAGCGAATTGAAACCCTGGTTCAAACCATTCAGTCCGATACCAACGAAGCGGTTAGTTCAATGGAACAAACCACCGCCGAAGTGGTGGCGGGTGCCCGTCTGGCTGAGGATGCCGGCTTGGCACTGGGCGAGATTGAGAAGGTTTCGAACGATCTGGCGGATTTGATTCAAAATATTTCCGAAGCGGCGAAGCAGCAGTCTGCTGCGGCGACGAACATCACCGGAACCATGACCGTCATTCAGGAGATTACGACGCAAACATCGCAGGGTGCGAGTCAAACCGCCGAATCGATTGGAAACCTTGCCCAGTTGGCGGCAGATTTACGCCGTTCAGTAGCCGACTTCAAACTGCCTGAGTAATCAGGGTTTAAGGTTGGTCTACCGAGTGAGGATTGGGCGAAGTTTTCGCTTCGCCTGCAAAACGGGAATACTAAATGCGGCAGCACAAGCAAATTGATTACACAACGCTGAGCTGGGTTAAACCGGAGTTAGATGAAACTCTGAAGTTAGCCCGTCAGGCATTAGAGATCTACGTCGAACAGGGCGAAGAGCCGAGCCAACTTCGTTCGTGTGCGACGCTGCTGCATCAGGTAAACGGTACCTTGCGCATGGTCGAACTGTACGGTGGCGCCATGGTTGCCGAAGAGATGGAGCGGCTGGCGCGCGCGGTTATCGATAATGACGTAAAAGATAATGACGAAGCGTATGCCGCACTGATGCGCGGGATCGTGCAGCTGCCTGATTATCTGGAGCGGTTGCAAAGCGGTTTTCGCGATATCCCGATCGTTCTATTGCCATTGCTTAATGAGCTGCGTTCAGCGCGCGGAGAAACCGGGGTTTCAGAATCGGCACTATTTTCGCCGGACCTGGCAGTTGCTCTGCCTCCCAGCGCAGTGGGTCCCGGCCATGCTTTACCGGCCGATGAGCTCAAGCGGCGCGCGCAAGGCTGTAGTCAGCTGTTTCAAACGGCGTTGCTGCAGTGGTTAAAGGATGACAGCAACACCACGGCGATTCGTGACCTGGCCGATGTGTGTGAGCAATTGGTCGAGGTCACCGAAGCTGAGCCGGCCCGGCGTTTGTTTTGGGTTGCCGCCGGTACGCTCGATGCATTAGCGCGTGGCCTATTCGAAGTATCCAAGCCGCTCAAGCAGACACTGGCCCGTGTTGAACGCGACATTAAACGACTTGCTTCCGATGGTGATGGCGCATTTAAAACTGAGCCGCCTCTAGATTTGACTCGCCAGCTGCTCTACTTTGTTGCGCACGCGCCAACTAATGAGGGAAGAATTGGCGAAGTTCGTCGCGTATTCGGATTGGACGCTTACCTTCCAAGCGAGCGCGAAATCGAGCATGCGCGCACGACTATGGCTGGACAGAATCGTGCGCTGTTATCCACAGTTGCGACGGCAATTAAAGAAGATCTGCAGCGGGTCAAAGACACGCTGGATTTATATCTGCGCGACACCCAAGCGGATCTTGGTGCGCTGGGACCGCAGGTCGATACGCTTGATCGCGTCGCCGATACCTTGGGTATGCTGGGTTTGGGTGTGCCGCGCAGGGTTGTACAGGATCAGCAGGCCGCGTTGCAGGCAATTGTTACGGGTGATCGTCAGGCTGATGAATCCACCATGCTCGATATTGCGGGCGCATTGCTTTATGTCGAAGCGTCGCTAGACGAGCAGGTGTTGCAGCTCGGCGGTGCCGAAGAAGACGATGCGCAGACACTCGCAGTTAAACCGCAAGAATTGATGGCCAATGCCGAAACCCGGCAGGTCATGGATATACTTGCGAAAGAGGCAATCAATAACTTTACTCAGGCGCGTAATCACTTTGTCGCTTTCGTTGAAACGCATTGGGATCACACGCATCTGAGCAACGTGCCGCACCTGCTCGATGAAGTGGCGGGTGCGCTACGCATTTTGGATATCGCCGAAGGCGCAGATTACTTGCGCGCGATCCGGGTATTTACACAGTTCGAGTTGATTTCGCGTCGCCGGGTTCCTAATGGCAAGCAAATGGATCGCTTGGCTGATGCACTGGCAAGTATGGAATACTTTCTGGAGTCGGTACGTGATCGGCGCAGCAACCGCGATCAGATCCTCACCGTTGCACGGCAAAGTTTAGAGGCATTGGGTTATTGGCCAATTCCGGAAGAGTCCTTGGTGCCGACGGCAGCAGCTATGGAGCTACCGGTTGCAGAAGCCAAACCAGCCGTTGTTGAGCACACGCCACAGCCAGTGATCGAAGCGCCGAGCGCGGCGGTCGAGGTCGCGAGCGAAGCACCTGAAGCCGCGGAGACACAAAGCGATGCCGCGCCAGCGCCTGGCGAAGCCGAATCCGCTGCGGCTGCGGCTGCGGAATTGTCCGGGGCCGGGGAGCAAGCGGAGCAGGCAGTTGTTGAGAATCAAACTACTGTTGTGGATGAGTCGGTTGCCGCAGCGGTCGGTGGCTCGCAACTCAGCGGCTTTGATATCGCCAGCAGCGAAGAAATCGACGAAGAAATTCGCGAAATATTCCTCGAAGAGTTTGATGAAGAAATTGAGCGTCTGGGTGATTTGATTCCCAAGTGGAGTGCTGATCATGAGCAGCTCGACCACTTGCGTCCGATTCGTCGTGTTTTCCATACGCTTAAAGGCAGTGGCCGCCTGGTCGGTGCCAAAGAATTGGGCGAGTTCAGTTGGAAAGTGGAGAGTATGCTCAATCGGGTCCTCGACGGATCGCGAACCGTGTCACCGGCTGTTGTCGGATTGACCGAACAAGCATATTTAGTTTTGCCCCTTCTACGTGCCGCGTTGTCCGGTGAACAAGCCTACGCCGACGTTGCGGGAATCATGGATGCGGCTGACCGAATTGCCGCCGGCGATGAAGCGCCGTATGTGGCGAAAGCTGCTGTGTCAGCTACAGCTTCTGCGGTGGCGGCTAGCCCGGTTGAATCCAAGGTGGCCGAAAGAACTGAAGAAGTTGAATCGATTGAGGCGGATGCCACTATCGAACAAACCCCTGCCGAAGAAGCCGACATTGAATCTGACGTGGCGCAAGTTGCGGCAGAACCGGAAATTGATGATGAGCCAGTCGGTGATGACTGGGTGGACTTCCAGATTGACTCGGTGCTCTACGAAATTCTGAAGCCAGAAGTCGACGGTCATTTGGAAACCGTTGATGCCTGGCTCAAGCAAACACAAAAAACATCGCAGCCGGTCACCGATGCGCTGATGCGTTCCGTGCACACCATGAACGGTGCATTCGGGATGACCGAAGTAGAAACGGCCACGGCGGTTACCTCGCCGCTTGAAGGTTATTTGCGTCGCGCGATGTCGGCAGACGTATTGCCCGACGAGTACGCCGTTGAATTAATCGCCAAGACCGGTGACGCGGTGCGCAGTACGGTAAAAGCATTAGGTTCAGGGCGTGGCAAGGTGCCGCAATTTGCCGGATTGGCTGAGGCAATATGCGCGCTCAGAGATCGCCTGCCCAAACCCGAAACGCCCATGCTCTATGTGCCTGAGGATGAGGAAGACGACTTGATGCCGACCGCGGTCCCGATGGACGCGCCGGACACGCAGCAGCTGCCAAGCTTCAGCGAAGATGAAGAAGAGTCTGTTGAGGCCGTCCAGACCGATGAGTTAAGTGCAGAGCCGCACGTTGAGGAAGGCGAAGTCGTCATAAGCGACTCGTCCGACGAGATGCAATCGCCCGCAGAAGAATTCGAAGCGGCCGCAGGCGACGATTCTCTCGAGTCCTTATCAGCGATGGATCTACAGTTGACCGAGGACGAGATCGTAGTGGACGAGCAGATGCTCGGTGACGATCTGCCAGCCGATGTTGCCAGCGAGTCGCAGGAAACGGAGCGGGTTTCATTAGAGTCGTTTATTGACGATGCGGGCGTCGCTGATTCTGAGCTCGCCGCCGAGTTAGCGCTGCCGCAAGAGCAGGATTCGGATGCTCAAGAGTCCGAGCCCGAAGTGTCGGCACAGGAGCCGGCTGAGGCTGAACTGTCTGATGATGAGCTTCTTGCGGCGATGGAAGCCGAAGAGCAGGCCGAGGCAGCATCTCGCCAACAAGCTGATGCTGAGCTTTCAGACGAAGAGCTGCTCGCTGAGCTGGAAGCTGAGGAAATCGCGGAAACAGCTGCGACTGCAGAAGTCAGCGCTGAGGATCTGGCCGAGTTGGAAGCCGAACAGACCGCCGAAGCGGGCCGTGCCGGTGCACAGGTCTTTGATGAAATGCGAATTGCGCGCGAGGCTGAGGAGGCCGAGCGTATCGCCAGTCATTCCCGACAATTCTCTGTGGATGTTCCGCTTGCCGATGACCCGGCAGATCCGGAAGAGCCACTGGACATGAGCGATATTGATCCGGATTTGTTAGAAATCTTCCTTGAAGAAAGTAATGACCTTTTAGATCATTCAGATGGACTACTTGCCGGTCTGCGCGATCGGATGTCGGATTCAGAGTTGATCGTTGGCTTGCAGCGCGATTTGCACACCCTGAAAGGCGGTGCGCGCATGGCCGGTGTGTTCCCGCTCGGCGAGCTCGGCCATGCAATGGAATCTCTGTTGGAAGCGGTTGCCGATGGCAAGCAGAAAATGGATCCGGTTGGCGTAATCGTGCTTGAGCGCGCGTTTGATCGCCTGCATTCAATGGTCACCCGGGTAACCGACAAGCAAGCGATCAGCGTGCCGCACGGTCTGATTGATCA
>CBDUOG010000104.1:0-5045 GCA_965368785.1 uncultured Gammaproteobacteria bacterium
TCATGGTCGACTTGCCTGATCCCGACGCACCCATAATCGCCAGAAACTCACCCGCGCGGACCTGCAAACTCACGCCACGCAATGCCCGCACCTCAGCCGGTGAGCCTTCGTGATAGATCTTCTTGACCTTGTCCAGCCGGATCACCTCAGGCTGCAGCGGGTTTTCCATTTCAAGAACCTGCCTGCATGCCAATGATCACCAAATCCCCGTCATTGAGCTGATCAGAAAGTAGCTCGGCATGTTCGCTGTCAGAAAGGCCGACGCGAACTTGAACCGGCGCCGGCTGTCCGTCCTTCAGGGTGTATACGGTGACATTTCGCTGGCTACGGCGCTCGGCGAGCAATTCATCCAGAGCGAGTAGTTGGTCCTCATTCAAGCCCGGCCGGATTGCGGTCAATATCTGTTCAAAGAATTGTGCGCCGCCGCCACGAGCACCGGAACCCGCTCCGTTTTGTCCACCAGCACTTGGTGCACTTGCCATCATTTTTTGCCGCGCCTCGCCAATCGCCCCGCGCAATCGCTCTTGCTGTGCTTCATCAAGCTGTAGCCGACCGATCACCTCATTCATCATTGCGCCGCCGGCGGCCCCCGGTCGTTGGCCCTGACCACTGGTTCCAGCCTCAGCAGAAGGCCGACCGGAAAATGGATCTGCGACCTCAGTTGCCGGTTTAAAACTCAGAGCACGCAACGGTACGCGTTTGACATCGTTGCGCTCAGTAATTTGAATTTCGGCATTGGCGGTAAGACCGGGGAGCAAACTCAGATCAGAGTTGTCCACCGCAACCACCACGGGATAAGTAATCACGCCTTGCGTATTGGTCGATGCGAGGCGCACTTGTGCAACACGCCCATTGAAGTTCCGGCCCGGAAAAGCATCAACCGAGAACTTAACCGCCTGCCCGCTACGCACCTGGCCAATGTCGGCCTCATCAATGGCCAATACAATCTGCATCTGTGCCAGATCTTCGGCAATGCTAAACAACACAGGCGTCTGGAAACTCGCCGCCACGGTCTGCCCCAGTTCGATGGTGCGAGAAATAATCACGCCGTCAACAGGCGCGCGAATTTCGGTACGCTTCAATTCAAGCTTGGCATTCTCAACCGCAGCTTTGCGTTGCTGCACGTTGGCTTGAGCAGAACGTATGGCCGCGGCGGTCACGCTAACCTTCGCCGTTGCCTGGTCACGATTAAGCTGCGCGGCATCCAGAATACTCTGCGAGATCAACTTCTTTTGCAGCAGATCTTGCTGCCGCTTGAGATCACGCTCTGCATTGGCAAAAATTAATCTGGCCTCTTCACTTTGCGCCTGTGCCGAAGTCAAATTTGCCTCGGCGCTCGACAGATCTGCAAGCGCTTGATTCACACGCGCCTGGAACGACTCAGGATCGATCTGGGCGATGACTTGCTCGGCATTAACTCGCGTATTGAAGTCCGCATTAATCGCAATGACCTGCCCCGAAACCTGCGTACCCACTTCAACTGTAGAAACAGCAGCAAGATTTCCGGTCGCTGAAATTACCTGACGTATGCTGCCGGTGCTGATGGCGGAGGTTCTAAACCCCGAGCCCGTCTCGGCCGAGGACGGCCAAAGCAAATAGGCAACCAGCGCGATCAGGGCTGCGCCGCTAATTACCAGACCGCGACGTTCTTTAATCTGCTGTAAAACCTTGTTCAAGCCCTTCACCCACACCTCGCGAAATAATTCTGAAACCATCGCCGTATCGGGGACGATATGGACGCGGATGGCACACATCTACACTGGCCATCATGCCCCAGTTAGATACGTGATATATCAATAATTGAGTATCCTCGCGTATTGATTCGGGACATCAACGCGCGAGGGCGGAATTGGTTGACAAGAATCGGCTAAATTCAGTGAACTTGGCGTGAGCATCCTGCCATTCTTCTTGGACCAAGCCAACCGCTCTAGAGCATGGGCAGATTAAGGCCTTTTTCTTTCGCGCAGTCGATGGCGATTTCATAACCCGCGTCAGCGTGGCGCATGACACCCGTTCCCGGATCGTTCCACAGCACGCGGGCAATGCGGCGACCGGCTGCTTCGCTGCCATCGCAGACGATGACCACGCCGGAATGCTGCGAGAAACCCATCCCTACCCCGCCACCGTGGTGTAGTGATACCCACGTGGCACCGCCAGCGACGTTGAGCATGGCATTAAGCAAAGGCCAGTCGGAGACTGCATCGGAGCCATCGAGCATACTTTCCGTTTCGCGATTGGGACTGGCTACGGAACCAGAATCCAAATGATCGCGACCGATTACGATGGGCGCTTTAAGCTCCCCGGTGCGCACCATTTCATTAAAAGCCAGGCCCAGACGATGTCGGTCACCCAGACCCACCCAGCAAATACGTGCCGGTAAGCCTTGGAAGCTGATGCGCTCATTGGCCATATCCAGCCAGCGATGCAGATGAGCATCGTCCGGAATGAGCTCTTTGACCTTGGCATCAGTTTTGGCGATATCTTCCGGATCACCGGATAGAGCGACCCAACGGAACGGTCCGACGCCGCGGCAGAATAAGGGGCGCACATACGCGGGTACAAACCCGGGAAATGCGAAAGCATTCTTGCAGCCCTCTTCTAAGGCGACCTGACGAATATTATTGCCGTAGTCGAAGGTCGGAATGCCCATCGCATGAAAAGCCAGCATCGCATCAACATGCACACGCATTGCCGCGCATGCTGCTGTTTTAACGCCCTGAGGATCCGTTTGCTGAGCGGCCTCCCACTGTTCCACGCTCCAGCCAATCGGCAAGTAGCCGTGGATTGGATCGTGCGCGGAAGTTTGGTCGGTGACCGCATCGGGCTTGACTCCGCGACGCACCAACTCTGGCAAAATTTCTGCAGCATTGCCCAATAAGGCAACCGACCTTGCCTTGCCCTCGGCACAATATTTCGTCAGTCGAGCCAAAGCGTCGTCTAAATTATCTGCCTGCTCATCGACATAGCGAGTTCGCAGGCGCATATCGATGCTGCTCTGGCGACACTCGATGGCCAGCATGCTCGCTCCGGCCATGGTCGCGGCCAACGGTTGCGCCCCACCCATTCCGCCCAAGCCCGCGGTTAAAATCCACTTACCGGTCAAGTCGCCGCCGAAATGCTGCCTGCCCATCTCCGCAAAGGTTTCGTAGGTGCCCTGAACGATGCCCTGCGAGCCGATATATATCCAGGACCCGGCGGTCATCTGGCCATACATCATCAGACCCTTCCGATCGAGCTCATTAAATTTTTCCCAGGTAGCCCAATGCGGCACTAGATTGGAATTGGCAATCAACACCCGCGGCGCATCTACATGCGAAGGGAAAACCCCCACCGGTTTGCCCGACTGGACTAATAAGGTTTCATCGTCGCCCAGCGTTTTGAGCGTCTCAAGAATCCTATCGAAGCTGGGCCAATCGCGCGCTGCACGTCCGATACCGCCGTAGACAATCAGCTCCTCCGGTTTTTCGGCAACGTCCGGGTCCAGATTATTCTGAATCATGCGAAATGCCGCTTCGGTTAACCAGCTCCGACAATTCAGCTGTGTGCCATGTGGCGCGCGCACGACTCGACCCTTGGATATGCGATTGTTGCTGGACATAATCATTCCTGAATGCGTTGACGCATTATAAAACAGCCGCCCGAACTCAGTCCGGACGGCCTCATAAATAATGACGGAACTAGGGCTTTTTATCGGCGTCGATCACCCGACCCGACTGGCTGAATTGAATCGCTTTAAGCGCGCCGGCTTCATCACGCCGGAACTCGATACGAATTCCAAACTGATCGGCAGTCGCCACATCTTTTTCGGAAATTCGCAGCGCAATAGCGCCCTGACCTGTGGCTTGAGCCATCAGCACGCCTTCTTGAGCAAACAGCTTCAGCTCAAAACCGGGCTGTAACTCAAACACGCCCTCATAGCTGGCTAATTGCTCGGCGCTCAGATTTAGCGCAGGAGCCAGATTGCTGGGTCGCGCAGTCATTGCGCCGCCTCCTTGCATCCACATAAAACCTTTCTCTTGAGCGTTTGGCTTGAGCAATGCGTCAAACGCTAACGGATAAAAATCGCCGGCGCTGTCATAGGCCATTTCAAACTCCGGCTGACCGGCTGCCTGCAAGTAAAGCACGCCCTTGCGCACACTCAACTTCATCTGCAACCCGCCATCAAGCACATAATCACCGGCCATGCGTTCGAGAACTGCAGGATCTGGCTTGGCTACTTTGCGCGGCCCGCCCAGAGGCCAGCGCGGATTGATCAGATGCAGGCCCAGATTGCCCAAACCGCCCAGGGCAGTCAGCGATGTATCCGACAGGATGACCACACCTTTTTTTGATGTCGGCGAAAAAGCCACAAAACTCGAAAAACCGCCGGTTCCACCCTCATGGGCCATAAACCGTTCACCGGACATCTTGGAAACCATCCAGGCCATTGCCATCGGTCGCCCGACTTCGCCCATCGGCTCATGGGTCTGCTGCATCAAGCTAACCGTGCCCGCATCGCCGATTCCCATGCCGCCTTGCACATAGCGCACCATGTCACTCAGGCTGGAGCGGATACCACCGACGCCTTCGGTATTCATGGGAAACGTCCAAGCCGGTGTGTCTTTGCCTGTCGGCAGGCGTCCTGTGACTGCGTGAGTACCTTCGGGTTTAGTGCGGGTATAGCTATTACGCATCTTTAGAGGTGAAAAAATATGCTGGTTCAACAGCACCTCGTAATCTTCACCCGCAGTCCTTGCGACAATGTGACTGAGCAGCATCGCCGCAAAATTCGAATACTCAAACTGCGTGCCGGGGGCTCTGCGCAGACGCACCGTGGCCAACGCACCAAGCAGGTCATCTTCGGTTACCGTCGAATATGGATCAGCCGGATTGGTCAGCTTCCATGCCGCCGGAATCGACGGTAATCCGGATGTATGCGTGAGCAAATGGCGCAAGGTGATTGCCTGTTCTTCAAATGTAGGCGCGACAATCCCCTCGGGCAGATGCTGCTGCAACGGGTCATCGATGTTCAGCTTGCCCTGCTCAATCAACCACGCCAGTAATGT
>CBDUOG010000105.1:0-5026 GCA_965368785.1 uncultured Gammaproteobacteria bacterium
AATGATGGTTATCACAATTTGCAGACGGTGTTCCGGCTGCTGGATTGGGGTGATGAAATCCTGATTCGGCTGCGCCAGGACGGTCAGATTTGCCAGGAAGATGACGAAAGCCATCATATTTCTGCGGATGAGAACATCGCGCTTCGGGCCGCTCATTGGCTGCAAAGCGAGTCGAATTGCCGGCTCGGGGCAGATATTCGTGTTATCAAGCGAATTCCCAGCAGCGGTGGTTTCGGTGGGGGGTCTTCGGACGCAGCGACGGTTTTACATGCGCTCAACTGTCTCTGGGCGCTGAACTGGCCGATCGACCGATTGGCCAGCACTGCCGTCGCAATTGGTGCCGATGTCCCGGTTTTTGTTACCGGATGCTCGGCGTGGGCAGAAGGAGTGGGGGACCTGTTGCAGCCGATCACGCTGCCTGAAGCTTGGTATCTGGTGGTGGACTCGGGGTGTAAGCTGTCTACAGCTGAACTATTTTCAGATATGGAATTGACCCGAGACGCCGCTCCGGCGACAATAGCCGACTTCGTTTCCGGTACCGGACTTGAAAACGCCTTTGAGTCGGTCGCGCGTAACCGCGAACCAACGCTTGATCGTGTGCTCAGTGCGATGTCGGAACTAGGAAAGGCACGTCTCACCGGAACAGGTGGTGGCTGCTTTATTGAGTTCTCGGATGAGATTTCTGCTTTAGCTGCGCGAACGGCTTTGCAAAATGTAGCCCAGTCCTGGGTGGTCCGCGGGTTGAATAGGTCGCCCTTGCTTGATGCGGTTGCAGAGTTTCGTAAGCAGGTCTGATAATTAGACGGCGGCGAAGGTCCAAAAAACGGGCGGTCTTTGCGTTTAAATTGATAGGGGTGTCGCCAAGTGGCCTAAGGCACCGGCTTTTGATGCCGGCATTCGAAGGTTCGAATCCTTCCACCCCTGCCAACCGCTTTGTAATGTTTTTAAAGGACTGGCGCCATGCGTAGACAAAACGTACTGCTGTTTTCCGGCAATGCGAATCGGGCTCTGGCGCTGTCAGTCTGTCGGGAAATGGGTGTGCCTCTGGGTAAGGCTCTGGTTGGGCGATTCTCAGACGGTGAAGTCCAAGTAGAGATTGAAGAAAATGTCCGCGCTCAGGACGTTTTTATTTTACAGCCTACCTGTGCACCGACGGCTGAAAATTTCATGGAACTGCTGGTGCTGATCGACGCGCTCAAGCGCGCATCGGTGACTTCAGTTACCGCAGTGATGCCGTATTTCGGCTATGCGCGGCAAGATCGTCGGCCGCGCTCGGCGCGGGTGCCGATCACGGCAAAGGTCGCGGCAAAGATGTTGACAACGGTCGGTGCCGATCGCGTATTAACCGTCGATTTGCACGCTGATCAGATTCAGGGTTTTTTTGATGTACCGGTGGACAATGTGTACTCGTCCCCGCTGATTTTGGCAGACATCTGGCGCACCCACGGAACCGAAAAGATTATCGTGGTGTCACCGGATGTAGGCGGCGTGGTTCGTGCTCGAGCTATTGCGAAGCGTTTAGATGATGCTGATTTGGCGATCATTGATAAACGTCGACCGAGAGCCAATGTAGCCACCGTTATGAACATTATCGGTGATGTGCGCGATAAGACCTGTGTGCTTGTTGATGACATCGTTGATACCGCTGGCACCTTGTGTGCGGCAGCGACTGCGCTTAAAGCTCAGGGCGCCAGCAAAGTAGTGGCGTACTGTACTCACCCAGTTTTATCGGGTGCTGCGATTGAGAATATTCGCAATTCGCAGCTCGATGAGCTGGTGGTTACGGACACAATACCGCTTTCGGAAACGGCGCGTACGTGCAGTCGTATTCGTCAGTTAAGCGTGGCGGAACTACTTGCCGAAACCATTCGCCGCGTCGCATTTGGTGAGTCGGTAAGTGAGTTGTACATCGACTAGTGTTCGGGAGTTGGGGCATGTGCTTAAGGCGTATGCCCGAGCTTCGGAAACGAAGTCAGGTCTGTCCTGGTCGCGGGGCAGTTATTTAACTAAAAGAGGTTTATATGGCAATTATTCATGAAATTTCGGCAACCAGCCGTAAGGACCAGGGGAAAGGTGCGAGCCGCCGCCTGCGTCATACAGGTCAGGTTCCAGCCGTAATCTACGGTGGCAAGGGTGAACCTGCCAACATTCAGTTTGAACACAATCAGCTCTGGCATTACACCCAGAACGAATGGTTCTATGCATCGATTCTGGATTTGCAGATTGATGGCAAGAAGGCTGAGAAGGTGTTGTTGCGTGATATGCAGCGTCACCCCTATAAGCAACAAATCATGCACTTGGATTTCCAGCGTGTCGTATTCGGTGAAGTCATGCGCTTAGAAGTGCCTCTGCACTTTATCAATCAGGAAACATCGCCGGCCGGCAAACGCCGCGACGCGATTATTTCGCACGCAATGACTTCGGTTGAAGTCGAATGTTTGCCGAAAGACATTCCGGAGTTTATCGAGGTGGATTTGGGTGCAATTAAAGTCGGTGACACCATTCACTTGTCTGAAGTTAAGTTGCCGGCTGGCATCATCGTTCCGGAACTCAAGCTGGGCAAAGAGCACGACACCGCGGTTGCCTATGCAACGGTCGTCAAGGAAGAAGTGGAAGAAGAAGTCGCAGAATCGGATAGCGAAGCTGCTGAAGATTCTGACGCTGAATCTGAAGACGAAGCTGGCGAAGCCGACAAAGAGTAATTTGGTATGCCCCGGAGCTTGCTCCGGGGCCTCTCCTGATTGCTTTGTTGTTTGAGCTCAATGAACGCGCTTATGTCAGGCATCAAACTCATAGTTGGTCTGGGAAATCCCGGTCCAGAATATGTCCGGACCCGGCACAATGCCGGGTTCTGGTTTATTGACGCGCTAAATGAATCTTGTCACGGCCATTGGTCGCTTAATAGCAAGTTGTTCGGCGAAGTGAGCAAGGTTGAGTTGGCTGGTGAGTCGGTTTACTTACTAAAGCCGGCTACGTTTATGAATCTGTCTGGCAAGAGTGTCGTGGCAGCACTCAATTTTTTCAAAATTGCGCCGGAAGACTGCTTGCTCGCGCACGATGATCTGGATCTTGAGGCGGGCGTGGCGCGGCTTAAGTTCGACGGTGGACATGGTGGTCAAAATGGTCTGCGTGATACCGCGCGCCTACTGGGTCACGGTCGGTTCCATCGGCTGCGTATTGGCATCGGTCATCCCGGTGACAAGAATAAGGTGACGGCCTGGGTGTTGAGCAAGGCCGGTGCCGACGATGAGCGGCGAATTCTCGACGCGGTTGATGATGCGCGCGCGGTTATGCCATTGCTGGTCGCCGGCGACGTCAATGAAGCGACTAAGAAACTAAATACTCGCAAGACCTGATTTGGGTTCTGCGGTTAAGGGCTACAGGAGAAAAAGATGGGTATCAAATGCGGCATCGTGGGATTGCCGAATGTGGGCAAGTCCACGCTCTTTAATGCCCTGACAAAGGCAGGCATAGCGGCGGCAAATTTCCCGTTCTGCACGATTGAGCCCAACGTGGGCGTTGTGCCCGTACCAGACTTGCGTCTGGCTCAGCTGGCCGAAATCATAAAACCGCAGAAAGTTATCCCGACCTCGGTCGAGTTCGTTGATATTGCTGGATTGGTCGCTGGTGCGAGCAAGGGCGAAGGTTTGGGCAATAAGTTTTTGGCCCATATCCGCGAAGTTGACGCGATCGCCCATGTCGTTCGCTGTTTTGATCACACCGATATTGTTCACGTGGCGGGCAAAATCGACCCCCTCTCAGACATCGATACGATTGATACCGAGCTGGCATTGGCCGACTTGGACTCCGTTGAAAAAGCATTGATTCGCGCCGAAAAGGCAGCGAAAGCCGGCGATAAAGAGGCGATCGCCAAGAAAGAGGTTTTGGCAAAGTTGCGCGAAGGTCTCGACCAGGGCCGGCCGGCAAGGGCGGTCAAGCTGAGTGTTGAGGAGCGCGCGCATACGCGGGACCTGTTCCTTTTGACCATGAAGCCGGTCATGTACGTGGCTAACGTGCTGGAAGACGGGTTCGAGAATAATCCCCACCTGGACCGTGTCCGCGAGCGCGCTGAATCCGAAGGTGCAGCAGTTGTGCCCGTTTGTGCGGCTATCGAGGAAGAGCTGTCGCAGCTGGAGGAGGCTGACCGCGGTGAATTCCTTAAGGATTTAGGTCTGGATGAGCCGGGTTTGAACCGAGTCATCCGCGCGGCCTATGGCCTGCTCGGCTTACAGACGTACTTTACCGCCGGCGTCAAAGAGGTTCGGGCATGGACCGTTAAGGCTGGATCCACCGCGCCACAGGCGGCTGGCGTGATCCATACCGACTTTGAGAAAGGCTTTATTCGGGCCGAGACCATATCCTTTGAGGAGTTCCTCAAGTACCGCGGTGAGGCGGGTGCGAAAGAGGCCGGCCGCCTACGTCTAGAAGGTAAGGACTATCTGGTTCAGGAAGGCGATGTGCTGCATTTCCGCTTCAATGTCTAAAATTAGTCTCATTTAGCGTTGACATTCAGCGCTGCGCCCGTGAAAATGGCGGGCTCTATGTCGGAGGGATACCCAAGCGGCCAACGGGGGCAGACTGTAAATCTGCTGGCTTACGCCTTCGGTGGTTCGAATCCACCTCCCTCCACCAGTTCATGTCCGTATGGGTAATGAATCATAGAGAAGAATAAAAGTGTTGAGCTGAGGTTGAAGCGTGCTTTTACCTCGGTTCAAGACAAGAGAGTTTTAGTGATTTTGAGTAAGCGTTTCCCGGTGCGGGAGTAGTTCAACGGTAGAACCTCAGCCTTCCAAGCTGATGGTGCGGGTTCGATTCCCGTCTCCCGCTCCATTGAGCAACACCATAGCTGGTAAAAAATTGCTCACGTAGCTCAGTCGGTAGAGCACTTCCTTGGTAAGGAAGAGGTCGATGGTTCGATTCCATTCGTGAGCACCATTTACATTTAATTAAAACAGGTAGATCGCAATGTCTAAGGAAAAATTCGAGCGCAAGAAGCCGCACGTAAACGTAGGCACGATTGGTCACG
>CBDUOG010000106.1:0-4917 GCA_965368785.1 uncultured Gammaproteobacteria bacterium
AGGACTTTTCGATCTGGCGGCGCAAGAATTAACTTCAATACGCGAAATGGAAAGTTCTGTGGCTGCACTGACGGCGTTTGCCAAGCCGAAATGGGGCGACCACTGAGCTGCCACACTTCCAGCGCGCGGGATATGCGTTGGCTATCGCCGGGTTTAATTTTAGCGGCAGCCTCGGGATCAATGCGAGCCAGCTCTTGATGCAGGCTGCCCCAGCCCTCGCTTTGAGCGCGGGCCTGAATTTGTGCGCGGACCTCACTATCGGCCGCCGGCATGTCCGACAGGCCGCGCAGGAGAGCCCGAAAATACAAACCCGTACCGCCAACCAGCAATGGCAGTTTTCCGGCATCATTTAGCGCGTTCATCGCACGCAGAGCATCTTGCGAAAACTCTGCGGCGGAATAGCTCTCATGCGGATCGCGTATATCGATGAGATGGTGCGGCGCATGGCGCAAGAGCTCTGCATCTGGCTTTGCACTGCCGATATTCAAGCGCCGATAGACCAATGCCGAATCCACACTGACGACTTCCGCGTTCCATCGCGCACAGCACTCCACCGCCGCGGCAGTTTTACCCGAAGCAGTCGGCCCCATCAGGGCAATAGCCAATGGACGTTGGTCTTGCTGATTCACATGCATAATTCAGACGATCACGGCCGATAAGCTTAACCGATTGCGAACCAGCGGCACGCGTAAGCCAACACCGGCGCTATTTATCCTGAACGATGGCCTTGAGTTGATCTTGAACTTGAGCCACCGCACCATCAACCAAAGCGGTAATCAAATCCGAGACGTGCGCCATTAAAGCTGCTCCGGTCTGATCCGCAATCTTGCTGCCGATTTTCCGGAACATGGATTTAAGCACCGCCGATAGCGAATTATCGGATTCGATCCCCGCACGAATCAGCGCTTTACGAATCTTTTCGCGCTCGGCCGCACTCAGTTGCTGTGCATACAAATCAGCCACAGCATCGAGCGACATACGCACCAGGCCCGGCGCAAAACTGGCTTCAGAGGCGTGCCCGATTGCCTGCAGCTTAGATCGAACAAAGTCGGCCAGCAGTGGATTATCTATTTCAAAAATAAACTGCTCGCCACTTTTAGCAATCAGCGGCGCTTTGAGCAGTGCGGTCAGCTCTGTTTCTAAGTCGGCGCCGGAGAAGTTCCGCAGCTCGTACTGATACAAAAGTGACCTGGCCTTAGCGCGGGTGACCCTTAGCACCGAGACAATTTCAAATAAGCTCGGCTTTGGGCTCAGGCAGCCTACCTTGATCAACGCACTGAATAGTGCGAGCTCGAGCTCGGTTTTTGGCTGAGTGCCAAGACTGGGGCTAGTCGTTGAAAGCAGTAATTCGCGTAACACTTCGTGCGATTTAACGGGGTCAATTTTGGCCAAACGGGTTTCAATTTCTGACGACATTTCACGCTCCTCGCAATACGCCAATTATCGCCAGTTCGTGTCTCCGAAGCTGAGACTCAGATCATTGGCGTAGCCAATCTTTGGTCTGCAGTGTCCAGTAGGTGAGTTGCGCTGCTATTCGACCGAGCACGCCAAACGTCGGCTCCGGTTTATAGCGGCTAAAGGCGGAAGGAATCGCCGCTTTGCCCAGTATTGCATCGGCCAAAATCTCGCCACCCATACTAGTCGGCGCTACGCCATGGCCGCCAAAGCCAATGCCATACCAGATACCTTCGTCGCTGCGCCCCAGCAGAGGCATTTGGTGCCTGGCGTAGCTCATCATGCCGCTCCAGGCAAAATCGACCTTGACCGATTCCAACGCCGGATAAACCTTGGCTAGATCCTTGCGCAATAATTGAACTACTTCATCGGGTTGTCGATCACGTATTGAAATTCGCCCACCCCACAACAATCGTTGATCACCGAGTCGGCGATAATAGTCGAAGGCAAATCGCGTGTCGTAGACCGCTGCCTCTGTGCGAATGGTTTGATCGAGCAACTCGGGGATTGGCTCGGTAACCATGACATACGTAGCAATAGGCATGGCAGCGCGTTGCAGTTGCGGCAAGAGCCCTTCGAGATAGCCACCACAGCAAATCACTACTTCGCGGCAGCGCACGACACCACTGCAGGTATCGACCGCAAATCCACTGGATGTCTTATGGATCGCCGTGGCCCGGCTATGTTCGAATACACGAATACCGTTCGCCTGCATGGTCGCCGCCAGGCCTTGCGCATACTTTAATGGATGAAAGTGGAAAGCTTGACGTTCGTGCAAGGCGCCAAAATAGCGCTTGCTGCATAGCATCTCACTGAGCTGCGAGCGATCAATAAACTCCCAATCCACTGCGAAGTCGTCGCGCATCCACTTTTGCAGCTCAACCAAGGATTTATCATCGTCAAACCAGTTGGCCAGCAATACGCCCGACTCCGATTTTTCACAGTCTATCTGGTACCGATCAATGCGCCCACGAATCAATTCAATCGCACTCAAGGTGCGTGCATACATCGACTGCGCCTGTTGCAGGCCGAGCTGCTTAATGAGCTCCTTGTTGCCCAAGCTAAAGCCACCAAAAACGAACCCGCCATTTCGGCCCGACGCCCCATGACCGACGCGTTCGGACTCAAGAACGACTACCTTCGAATGACCACGCTCCATCAAACTAGCGGCGCAGCCCAAACCGGCAAATCCGCCACCGATGATGCAGATATCGGTGTCTATTTCACCGCTTTGCGAGGTAAAACCCTGACCGCAGGCACTAGCCCGGTAATAAATCGCGTCGAGCTCGGCACGATCAGAGTTCAGCGGATCACTCATCCCAGTCAATCCGCACCGATCCTGCCTCGCGCCTCGGCATAACGACCTTCGATACGGCCCGCCACACCTTCAGCGCGTCCAGGGTTTCAGCCACATCGTGCACCCGGACAATTGCGGCCCCGCGCTGCGCGGCAATCAGTGCTGCGGCCACTGAGCCGCTGACCCGTTCGTTGAGTTCTCTGCCGGTTAATTCGCCGATCATCGATTTGCGCGATACGCCGGCAATGAGTGGCACACCAATTTCAACCAAACGACGCAGCTGAGCGAGCAGCTGAAGATTATGTTCGAGTTTCTTGCCGAAACCGAAACCCGGATCAATCAGAATATTCTTCTTGGCAATGCCACTCATCTCGCAGGCAAAAATTCGCTCGGTGAGAAACCGATGAACATCAGCCACGACATCTGCATAAGCCGGAGCATCTTGCATCGTGCGTGGCTCGCCTTGCATATGCATCAATGCCACGGGCACTCCCAGCTCAGCGGCAGCCGACAATGCCCCATCTCTTTGTAAAGCGTACACATCGTTGATCATTCCCGCCCCTGCTGCGACCGCAGCACGCATCACCGAAGGCTTAGACGTATCGATACTAATGACCGCATCACAGGCATCCCGCAGGCGTTCGATCAGTGGCAATACACGATCCACC
This sequence comes from uncultured Gammaproteobacteria bacterium, assembly GCA_965368785.1. Taxonomy (GTDB): domain Bacteria; phylum Pseudomonadota; class Gammaproteobacteria; order Xanthomonadales; family Xanthomonadaceae; genus Silanimonas. The sequence goes on from CBDUOG010000106.1 coordinate 3,421, forward strand.
TCCTCCGACTCAGAAACGTCTTTCGCGCCCGGCCGGGTTGATTCACCGCCAATATCCAGAATATCTGCGCCCTGTTCATGCAGCTCTAGTGCGTGCTTCAGCGCCACATCTAATTGCGCAAATTGACCGCCATCTGAAAACGAATCGGGGGTGACATTCACAACACCCATAATCCGTGTCCGGTCGAGCGTTATGGACCTCCCGGCGCATTGAATAACGGGTGTGGTATCGAACATGTTTTCACCCAGAAAAAAGGCCAGAGCGAACTCTGGCCTTTTGGGTTTGGAAATTCAAGTCGAATCAGGTTTGCGGAACCGGTCCGTCCAAGCCTGCCGGGCTCGACGCATCATCATCGTCTTTACCTGATTTTTTATCGTCAGAACTTTCCCAGCCCGCTGGCGGACCCGGGACTTTCCCATCCATGATTTCGTCGATTTGCGCCGCATCGATGGTTTCGTACTGCAACAAGGCCTCCGCCATCACGTGTAACTTATCCATGTTGTCGGTAAGTATCTGACGGGTCTCAACCAGAGCCTTATCCAAGATGCTACGAACTACTTCATCGATTCTGCGCGCCGTATCGTCTGAAACGCTCTTGTGCTGCGTAACCGAGCGACCCAAAAACACCTCATCTTCATCTTCGCCATAAGCGACCGGGCCGAGCTCATCAGACAAACCCCACTTGGTCACCATATTGCGCGCCATTTTCGTTGCACGCTCAATGTCGTTCGACGCGCCCGTAGTGACCTGGCCGGGACCAAAAATCAGTTCTTCCGCTACGCGGCCGCCGTATAGCGAACGTAGACGGCTTTCGATATTAATTTTGCTGTAGCTGTAGCGATCGCCTTCCGGCAAATACATCGTGACACCTAGAGCACGACCGCGCGGAATAATCGTTACTTTATAAACCGGATCGTGATCCGGCACGACGCGTCCAACAATGGCGTGACCCGCTTCGTGATACGCGGTGAGGCGTTTCTCTTCCTCGCTCATCGCCATCGATCGACGCTCAGTACCCATCATGATCTTGTCGCGGGCCGTGTCGAAATGGCCCATCTTGACCAGCTTGGCGTTTTCACGCGCAGCAAACAGCGCCGCTTCATTGACCAGATTGGCCAGATCGGCACCGGAGAATCCAGGCGTCCCGCGAGCAATCGTCATCGCTACCACGTCATCGGCCAACGGTACCTTGCGCATATGCACTTTAAGAATTTGCTCGCGGCCTTTGACGTCGGGCAAGCCGACGACAACCTGTCGATCAAAACGGCCCGGGCGCAGCAGCGCCGGATCCAACACATCGGGACGGTTGGTTGCAGCGATCACAATCACGCCTTCTCCACCTTCGAAGCCATCCATTTCGACCAGCATTTGGTTAAGGGTTTGCTCACGCTCATCGTGACCGCCGCCCAAGCCAGCACCGCGATGACGACCGACTGCGTCGATCTCGTCAATAAAGATAATGCACGGAGCCTGTTTCTTGGCCTGCTCAAACATGTC
>CBDUOG010000107.1:0-4910 GCA_965368785.1 uncultured Gammaproteobacteria bacterium
TACTCGATTGGATGTTGCCAGGCACAAGTGGTCTGGAGCTGGCCCAATCGTGGCGGCGCGACCCGGCCAGTAAGGACGTGCCTATTATTATGCTGTCAGCCAAGGGTCAGGAAGATGACCGGGTTAGCGGCTTAGAAGCGGGTGTTGATGATTATGTGGTCAAGCCCTTCTCTGCCCGCGAGTTAGTCGCCCGAATTAACGCGGTGCTACGCCGCAGCAGCGAGCTAGAAGCCGATGGCAGTCTGGAAGTGGGCGCCCTCCATGTTGATACCAAAGCGCAACGGGTGCTCGCTAATCAGCAAGCGCTGAATTTGGGACCAACCGAATATCGTTTGCTTTTGCATTTCATGACCCAGCGTGATCGTGTACTGAGCCGTGGCCAGTTATTAGACCAGGTCTGGGGCGGAAACGTGTACATCGAGGATCGCACGGTGGACGTGCATATTCGTCGTCTACGCAAAGCACTCGAACCGCACCAATGCGATTGGATGCTGCAAACGGTGCGCGGTTCAGGCTATCGTTTCTCAGATCAGCGACCACACGGCGGGTAGCAATCCATGGCAAAAAATCAAAGTCCTATGCGGTGGTTATTAGCCGCCGCAATCCTTGCGGGCTTGGTATTGGTTGCTTGGAAAGACTCCCTCGCTACTGCCGTGTTTATCCTAGTCCCGTTAGCGGCTTTGCTTTGGGTCGCAAATTCTGCAGAAATTCGAGCCGGCACGGATTCCAATAAAGGGCATGACGCGCTTGACTTCAGCGTCGTTCCCAAAGGCTTGTCGAACTGGCCTTCGTTTCGAGAAATCGCAAATACTCTGCCCGTTGGCGTTCTGCTGATTGGCCGAACCGCTCCTCATTTGCAATGGTTGAATGAGCAGGCAGGCATCATGCTGGACCTGACGGAGCGTGATGCAGTGTTACAGGCTGAATTATTTCAGCAACGTAACCCGCAATTAATCGCCTGGATTGCACAAGATGGAAGCGAAGAATTCTTATACGAAGGCAAAGACCAGAACCAACAATCGCGCTTTTTAAGCTGCCGTAAACGACAATTAACCGATGGTCGCCTTCTGCTGATCGTGCAAGACGTTAACCGGATCCGCCAGCTCGAAAATATCCGTAAAGATTTCGTCGCCAACGTCTCGCATGAACTGCGCACGCCGCTCACTGTATTGCACGGCTACCTTGAGCTAATAGACGCCAAAAACGATCATGAGTTAAGCGAAATTCTCAAGCAAATGCGTTCGCAATCGGATCGGATGATGCAACTGGTCGAAGACTTGCTGGAACTGTCACAGCTGGAGGCCCGTGAAAAGATCGACGAGAGCCCTCATTCCATACGGGCCATGATGCAGATGCTCGGGGATGATGCACGAGCGCTCAGTGCAGGCCGCCATCAGATTCAGATCAAGCAGGATGCTGAGTTCTATATTTTGGGAGACCGAAAAGAACTGTATAGCGCGTTCTCTAATTTACTCAGCAACGCCATACGCTACACGCCAACAAGCGGCCAGATTGAAATCGGATTTGAAGTGCTCGGCGACGGCCGTGGCCGCTTTTATGTGACGGATGATGGCTATGGCATTGCGGCCAATCACCTTCCCCGTCTGACCGAACGCTTTTATCGGGCATCGACCTCAAGAAGCCGTGAGATAGGCGGGACTGGCCTGGGTCTGTCAATCGTGCGCCACGTCTTGTTGGCGCACAACGCCACTCTCGACATCCAGAGCGAAGTCGGCAAAGGCAGCTGCTTTAGCTGTATATTCCCCGCGTCACGGCTGCTTACCGCTCAAGCTCACGCTATTATGTTGGAAACCCACGGCGCGTCAGAATGAGCATCAAAGCAAAAACAACCAGCTCTAAATCAAAGCGGAGCGGATCAACCGAAGATCCATCGCTCTTTTTAAATCGCGAGCTCTCGCAATTAGAGTTCAACCGACGCGTATTGGCGCAGGCGGAAGACCCGGAAATTCCATTGCTGGAGCGATTACGCTACCTGTGTATTTCCTGCACCAATCTCGATGAGTTTTTTGAAATTCGCGTCGCTTCAATCAAGACCGCACTGGAGTTTGGTGCAGCCTTACCTCCCGACGGTCTGAGCCCGAGTGCGGCGCTCAAGAAAATCCACGAACAAGCAGGAAAGCTCGTTGCTGATCAGTATCGGCACTGGAACGAGCAGCTGCGTCCGGCGCTTAACGCCGCCGGCGTCCGCATTCTGCCGCCAACCGGGTGGAACGCCCGGCAAAAGCGCTGGCTCCGGGAGTACTTCGACAACGAAATTCTGCCGGTTTTGACACCACTGGGTTTAGACCCGGCGCATCCCTTTCCGCGTATTTTGAACAAATCTCTAAATGTCGTGGTGGTACTTGAGGGCAAAGATGCCTTTGGTCGCGCCGCCGGCATGGCGATTGTTCGGGCACCACGTTCATTACCGCGCATCATCCAGCTACCAAAAGAAGTTTCTGGTGGCGAGCACGATTTTGTGCTGCTCTCGGCCGTACTTACGACCTTCGTCGACGACCTGTTCCCGGGCATGAAAGTCAAGGGTGCCTGGCAATTTCGAGTTACCCGCAACTCCGAGTTATTTGTTGATGAAGAAGAAGTTGAGAATCTGGCTCATGCTTTAAAGGACGAGTTGGCTAGTCGCGGATTCCGTCCGGCGGTGCGTTTAGAGATTGCCGACAATTGCCCCAAGCCAATCGTTAAGACTTTGCTGCAGAATTTTTCGCTGCCCGAATCAGCGGTATATCGAATCAACGGTCCGGTAAACCTGAATCGTGTGACCCAGGTGTATGACCTGGTTGATCGACCCGAATTGAAGTTCCCGGTTTTTACGCCGCGTCCGGGCGTATTAGATATGAGCGCACCGTTTAAATATCTACGGTCGCGCGATGTGCTTTTGCATCATCCCTACCAAAGTTTCAATGCGGTGCTGGATTTCGTGCAGATGGCGGCCAGCGACCCGGAAGTGCTGGCCATAAAACAAACCCTCTACCGTGTCGGCAAAGACTCGCCGCTGGTGGAGCACCTGATAACCGCAGCACAAAATGGCAAAGACGTCACCGTGGTTGTTGAGCTGCGAGCGCGCTTTGACGAAGAAGCCAATATTCGACTTGCTGATCGTCTGCAAGAAGCCGGCGTCCAGGTCGTTTACGGCGTGGTCGGCTTTAAGACCCACGCCAAGATGATGCTCATCGTGCGCCGCGAGGGCCGCAAGCTTCAGCGCTATGTACACCTGAGCACGGGCAACTACCACGCCGGGACAACGCGCGCATACACAGACTTTGGCTTAATGACTGCCGACGATGAAATAGGTGCTGATATCCACGACCTGTTCCAGCAGTTATCGGGTCTGGCGCCCAATGTGAAGCTGCGTAAGTTATTGGTATCGCCATTCACCCTGCACTCCGGCCTGCTCAACAAGATCATGCGCGAGATACAGAACGCACGAGACGGCAAGCCGGCGCGAATCACCGCGCGAATGAATGCGCTCAATGAGGCGCACGTAATTGATGCCTTGTATCTGGCGTCGCAGTCGGGCGTGCAGATCGACTTAATCGTTCGCGGTGCGTGTGCGTTGCGACCGGGTGTTCCGGGCATTTCTGAGAATATCCGGGTGCGCTCATTAGTCGGGCGATTCTTAGAGCATAGCCGCGTGTATTGGTTTGCCAACGGCGGCGAGTCAGAAATCTTTTGCGCGAGTGCCGACTGGATGGAACGCAACCTATTACGTCGCGTTGAAGTATGCTTCCCGATTCTCGACCCGGAGCTTGCAAGGCGGGTGTATGAAGAGGCGCTTGAGGTGTACTTGCAAGACAATACGCAGGCGTGGTGCTTGAATGCGGATGGCAGTTATACGCAAATTACTCCCGCAGAAGATGATATGCCCTTCTCTGCTCAGCAGAGCTTGCTTACCAAGTTTGAGTGCTGACCATGGACTCCCTAGCCGAACATCAGCCACTCCAAGACGGCGACTTACTCGCAGCAGTTGATCTGGGCTCCAACAGTTTTCATCTGGTCGTCGCACGGTACACCCTGGGCCAACTGCGCATCGTTGATCGAATTAAGGAAATGGTGCGCCTGGCCAGTGGCCTCAATCCGCAGTCCGAACTGGATCCTGCAGCGATGGAAACAGCCTTGGAGTGTCTGGCGCGATTCGGCCAACGCCTGCGAACGCTGCCGCCGCATCTGGTGCGCGCGATCGGTACCAATACGATCCGCCAGCTGGGCGATCCGCTGAGTTTTCTGTTGCCTGCCGAAGAGGCACTCGGGCACGGAATCGATATCGTTTCCGGTCGCGAAGAAGCACGACTGGTTTATTTAGGTGTCGCCAACGGCCACCCACCGGGTCGCGAGAAGCGCCTGGTCATTGATATCGGTGGCGGATCAAGTGAATACATTATCGGTAGCGGCTTTGCGCCACTGGAACGCGAAAGTTTACAAATGGGCTGCATCGCCACCACCCGTCGCTTTTTTTCCGACCACCGCCTCAGTTTTGATCGCTGGCACAAAGCAAAAACCGAAATGGCCGCTGAGTTTCAGCAATTCGCTTCTATGTTCCATGAAATCGGTTGGCAAGAGGCTTACGGCTCTTCAGGCACGATCAAAGAAATCGGAGAAATTGCCCAGGCCATGGGCTCGCCAAAAGGCGTTATTACCGAAGATGCGTTAGGCGAAATTGTCGAGCGATTGCTCAAAGCCCGGCATATTGACGATATCGATCTGCCCTATCTGTCCGCGCGCCGCAAAAACAGCATAGCCGGCGGGCTTCTGGTTTTGTCTACCGCATTTTCCGAGCTGAAAATTAAGTCGATGATGGTCAGCAGATACGCCATGCGCGAAGGCATTCTGTACGACTTGGTCGGCCGCCGAACAGACCAGGACCCCCGCGATGCCTCGGTGGAAGCACTGAT
>CBDUOG010000108.1:0-4833 GCA_965368785.1 uncultured Gammaproteobacteria bacterium
TAATAATAAGATCGACTCTCTCCCCCCAATTCCCCGCTTCGGCGGGGATTTTTTTTGTGTGCGGCTCATCGGAGTACACTTGATTCAACAGGAGGCAGGTAATGAGTCGAAAACGCATTGAGCACGACACGATGGGCAAGGTCACACTGCCGGCCAATGCTTTGTATGGCGCCCAGACCCAACGCGCCGTAGAGAACTTTCCGGTTTCGGGCTTAAGCATGCCGCCGGCGTTTATTCGTGCCTTGCTACAAATCAAATTTGCCGCCGCCAAAGCCAACGCCCGGCTGAAGCAAATTTCTGCGCGACAAAGTGCGGCCATTTGCGCATCAGTAACGGAGCTTTTGGATAACTACCCGTCGCAGCAATTTCCGGTGGATGTATTCCAAACCGGCTCGGGCACGTCAAGCAACATGAACGTTAACGAAGTGATTGCGCATTTAGCCAGCAAGCGCCTGGGCAAACCCGTACACCCGAATGATCATGTCAATTGTTCGCAAAGCTCCAACGATGTCGTGCCCAGCGCGATCCAGCTATCCGCACTGGCTGAGTTGGAACAGCGATTGATTCCCGCGCTCAAACACATTGAATCCATTATCAATGTGCGTCGGCGTTCCTTGACTAAGGTAAAAAAGAACGGCCGCACCCATTTGATGGATGCCACACCGATTAGCCTGGCAGATGAACTGTCGGCATGGTCTGCACAAATCAGTTCCAACATAGCCCGCCTCAGGGACACCAGCATGCGCGCCCGCCAAATACCTTTAGGCGGCACAGCGATTGGCACCGGCATCAATGCGGACCCCAAATTTGGACCCTATGCAATTTCCGAGTTGAGCAAATTATCGGGAGTTAAGCTGACTCAGGCCAAAAATTTATTCGAACACATTGCCAGCCAGGATGTCAGCGTTGAGATTTCCGGCCAACTCAACACGCTCGCTTGCAGCCTGATGAAGATCGCCAACGATTTGCGCTGGATGAACTCCGGCCCGGTCAGCGGCCTGAGCGAAATCCGATTGCCCGCCTTGCAGCCGGGTAGCTCGATAATGCCCGGAAAGGTGAACCCGGTCATTGCCGAATCGGTCTGCATGGTCTGTGCGCAAGTTATGGGCAATCATCAGAGCATCACGATCGCCGGACAAAGCGGCAACTTCCAGCTCAATACCATGATGCCGTTAATCGCCTATAACTTGTTGCAAAGCATTGAATTGCTCAGCAATGCTGCGCGTCTATTGGCCGACAAGGCGATCGCCGGTTTTGAAGTAAACCGCCGGGCGCTTGAACAAAAGCTATCGCGCAATCCGATCCTGGTCACTGCTTTGAACCCGATCATTGGCTATGAAAAGGCAGCCGCAATAGCTAAGCGCGCCTATGCCGAACAACGCCCGCTGATCGAAGTTGCCCTGGAGGAAACCGGCTTGTGCCGCGCTGAGCTGAAAAAGCTACTGCAGCCGTAGCCTCTGTTAAAATTCAAGTATCAATGCCTAATCAATCAATGGATCAAATCAAGGCCGAATCCTTGCGCATCGTGCGTTTCGGTCTTGTTGGTGCACTCGCGACATTGAGTCACGCGACTTTTGCGCTGATCGCCTTGAGCGTATTTCGATTCAGCGCTGTGGAGTCGAATCTCATCGGATTCGCACTGGCGTTTTCAGTTTCTCTGATTGGACACACGTATTTCACGTATCGGGCAACGTACAGCTGGCAGGCCGCGCTACGCTTCAGCCTCGTCGCGGCATTCGTTGCGCTAGGCACCACCGCCTTGATCTGGATTGGCCAACAATTTTCCACGCTAAGCGCTCAAGCATTGGTCATGTGTGCTGCGCTGATCGGCCCGATTGCTAGTTATCTTTTGCATCGAGCTTGGACGTTCGCGCGGCATGATAAAACGTGAGTTAACGGGCGAGATCCCTGCCTCTAGTAATCCGTCGAATAACAAAAGCCGGCCGCCGTTTGGATTCCATATAAATGCGCCCGACGTATTCGCCGATCAATCCCAAAGCCAGCAGCTGCATGCCCGAGAAGAACAGCAGCATGACGGCCAATGAGGCATAGCCGGGCACGTCGATGCCGTACATCAAGGTGCGTGCAATCAAAACAATGCCGGCAATAAACGACACCATCGCAATCAGCGCACCGAGCAAACTGGCGATGCGCAGCGGCACCGTCGAGAACGAAGTAAAACCTTCGGCGGCCAACTTCAGTAAACCGAATAAATTAAATTTGCTGGCGCCTTCAGTGCGTGCCGGCCGGCTGTATTCGAGCACTTCGGTGCGAAAGCCGGCCCAGGCAAACAGCCCCTTCATAAACCGTCGGTTTTCCGGCAGGCGATTAATTGCGTCAACCACCGCGCGGTCCATTAAACGGAAATCGCCGACATTGTCCGGGATTGGCACTTCTGAGATCTTGTTGATCAGATAATAAAATCCGGCCGCACTCCAGCGCTTCAAACGACTGTCCGAGTCGCGCTCGCTGCGCCGGGCCACCACCACTTCGGCGCCCTTGAGCCACAGGGTGATCATCTCGGGAATCAGGGTTGGCGGGTCCTGCAAATCGGCATCCAGAGGAATCACCGCATCGCCGGTTGCCACGCTTAAGCCCGCGCTGAGCGCTGCCTCTTTGCCGAAGTTTCGCGATAAATCCACAACGAGCACATGCGGGTGCTCAGCAGCAAATGCTTCCACTACCGCCAGGGTATCGTCCTGACTGCCGTCGTTGACCAATACATATTCGATACGCTGTGCTTGTCCAGCCAATACTTCGCGTAAACGGGCAAGCGTTTGCGGCAGGCTGATGGCTTCGTTATAGGCGGGTATAACAATGGAAATCGTACGCATAAAATTTGGGCGGGGGCGGATTTCAGATGACTCAGTATGCCCTACTCCAGCAGCAGGACACTTCAGCCCGGCAGACATTGCGTATAATTGCGTCTTAGCTAAGGAGCATCGCATGTCCCACACCCTGACCGCAATCTCGCCACTGGATGGCCGATACGCCAGCAAATGCGCTGAACTGCAGCAAATTTTCTCAGAATTCGGGCTAATCAAGTCCCGAATCCATGTCGAAATTGAATGGCTGATTGCGCTGGCCGATGAGCCGGGCATTGAAGAGCTCGAACCCTTTAGCGACGCGGCTAAAACACGATTACGCCTGATTGCCAGCAGCCTGAGCACCGACGAGGCGCAACGCGTAAAGGATATTGAGCGCACAACCAATCATGATGTTAAAGCGGTTGAGTACTTCATCAAAGAGAAACTGGCAAAAGACGAAGAGCTCGCTGAGGCTGCCGAATTTGTGCATTTCGCCTGCACCTCCGAAGACATCAATAACCTGAGCTATGCACTGATGCTTTCACAAGCGCGCGAAGAAGTGCTGCTGCCGCGTTTACAAACGCTCGGCGAGGCGTTGCGTCATCGTGCACATGGTTGGGCCGGGCTTGCGATGCTCTCGCGCACTCACGGGCAAACCGCCTCGCCAACCACGGTCGGCAAAGAATTCGCCAACGTGTTAGCGCGCTTTCAAGAGCAATCAGCACATTTTTCTGAAATTGAGATGCTGGGCAAAATTAATGGTGCGGTAGGAAACTACAACGCACATGTCATCGCCTACCCGGAAATCGACTGGCCGGAATTTTCCGAGCGTTTTGTCAGCGAACTCGGCCTGGTGTGGAACCCGTACACCACTCAAATTGAACCGCATGACTTTATTGCGGAACTGTGTGACGCGCAGAAACGTATCAATACCATTTTGATCGACCTAAGCCGCGATATCTGGGGCTATATTTCGGTCGGGTATTTCAAACAAAGCCTGAAAGAAGGCGAAGTCGGTAGCTCCACCATGCCGCACAAAGTTAATCCGATCGACTTTGAAAATGCCGAAGGAAACTTCGGTATCGCCAATGCCTTGCTTGAACATTTCTCGGCCAAGCTGCCGGTGAGTCGTTGGCAACGTGACCTGACCGACTCCACCGTGTTGCGCGCACTGGGCACCGCATTCGGCCACGCCCTGATCGCGATCGACGCGCTACTCAAAGGCCTGAGCAAACTCAGCGCCAACGAAGCCCGCTTAGCCGAAGACCTCGACAACGCCTGGGAAGTATTGGCTGAGCCAGTACAGACGGTGATGCGTCGCTACGGCTTGCCTAAGCCTTACGAGCAACTGAAAGAACTCACACGCGGTCAGGGCATCTCCCGTGAAAGCATGCAGAGTTTCATCCAAGGCTTAGAGATTCCCGACGACGCGAAAACACGTTTACTCGAACTCACCCCGGCTTCGTATATCGGCTTGGCCAAGGATTTGGCAGAGGACATTTAGCGGCTGATTCATGTCCGCGTTTGGGGATGTGTGATTGTTTTGTCATCCCGACGAATGCCTTTTCTCGTCATTCTGGCGAAAGCCAGAATCTGCTTTGGCGTTTAATTTACAGAGACACAGCTTTTTCCGGCTAGCCAGCCTACTTTTTTACTTTCTAGCACCTCGCGACGCTCATTCTTTTTCGTACATCGTTACGGCCCTTGATGCGACTATTTACCCTCGTGGCGACGAGGGTGAAAAACGCTTAGTACTCTTTTGCTATGCGCGACGCCCATTCTTTTTCGAAAACCCACACAGCCTTTGATGCGTGTTCTTGTCACTTTTGTCCGGCAACAAAAGTGACCAAAAGTGCCTGGCGCTGTCTCACCACCCAGCCGATTCCCGATCGGCTGGGTGCTCTGCGCGCTGGCTGCGAACAGCGGTCGGCGATCGGGCATCCTGCCCGTGCGCCGACGAACGACATCCCTGTCGTTCCCCTTCGGGCTTCATCTGTTCTTAGCGCAGTGCTCGATGGCGAGACTT
>CBDUOG010000109.1:0-4752 GCA_965368785.1 uncultured Gammaproteobacteria bacterium
GGATTCAGTTATCGCAGCTTTGGATGGGCCGGCTCACTGCTAAACAATGGTGCGCGTACACCTAGTGCTCATGACGGTATGGGTGTCGTAGCGCGCGATGGCGCGGTGTTAACCTTAATTCGAAATCATGAGTCGTACACCGCATCTGGTGGTTTTGCCGCGGCTGATGCGAGCTATGATGCAGCCTGCGATGGGGGAACGACGACTTTGTCGTTCGATACTCATAGTGGTCAGATGGTTTCGGCGGATGCTTCTTTGTCAGGCACTTTGCGCAATTGCGCCGGTGGTGTCACGCCGTGGGGCTCCTGGCTGAGTTGCGAAGAGATTGTCAGTCGTGCCGGGCGATTCAAGCTGCAAGATGGTGAACATCAACTCACCCGTGATCACGGTTTTATTTTTGAAGTACCGCGAAATACGCATAGTAATGCTGAGCCGCTTATTGCGATGGGTCAGCGTCAACATGAGGCGGCGGCAGTACACGCGCGCTCGGGTCAGGTGTTCATGACCGAAGATTTAAGCCCGGCCTGCGGTTTTTATCGATTCATCCCGACTACGCCCGGAAACCTAATCCGAGGCGGCCGCCTGCAAGCGCTTAGTGCCGTTAATCAGCCTGACCTGCGCACGGGTGTGCGCCAGGGGCAGCGCTTTGCTGTGCGCTGGGTCGAGGTCGAGGATCCCACTCAAGGGACAGTTAACGGGCAGGGCGCTAATGGTAACTTTGCCCAGGCCCTGAGCAATGGGGCAAGTCAGTTTGCTCGGCTCGAAGGCTGCATGATTTCGGCCGACACGATTTTTTTTACGTCGACCAATGGTGGCGACATTGCTGCAGGACAAGTATGGGCTTATCACGTTAAGGCCGAAGAGCTGGAATTGATTTACGAATCTACGGATAAGTCCGTTTTGTATTATCCGGATAATCTCGCGATTAGTCCCCGCGGCGGCCTGGTTCTGTGCCAAGATAGTTACAGCGAAGAGACCCAGAAGCTTTGGGGCTTAAGTAAATCGGGCAGCGTATTTGAGTTCGCACGCAATGCCACGCGTCTTGAAGGCGAAATGGGCTTTAACGGCAGCTTCCACAATGCCGAATGGGCCGGCGCGTGTTTTTCTCCAGACGGCAAATGGCTGTTTGCAAATATCTACTCTCCCGGTTACACGGTAGCCATCACCGGGCCGTGGAAACACGGTTTAATCTAATTTCAAAGGTCAAAAAATGATTACGGGTTTGTATGCTGCCTTGAGTGCCGCAATTATTCTACTGTTGTCGGCCCGGGTCGTGCTTCTGCGACGTGTGCTCAAAGTAGGTATCGGTGATGGTGGCGATAAGGCGTTGGCGAAAGCGATCAGGGCGCAAGCAAATGCCATTGAGTACATTCCGATCTGCGTACTTTTGCTGTTTCTGGTTGAAACTAACGGTCTGGCAACGATGACCGCGCACGCCTATGGCGCCACTTTGATTCTAGGCCGGGTGTTGCATGCGTTGGGCCTGTCTCGCTCCGCCGGTGTGAGCTTTGGTCGCTACTGGGGTACTTTGCTGACCTGGTTGGTGATGCTCGGCCTGTCAGTCCAGCTCATTCTAGCCTTCATTGCCGCCTAGTTTTACAAGCGCTTAGCTGATTTCCGCGGTTTCTGGCCCGCTTTGTCGGTAACTTGCGTTTCCCTTAAATATGACGTGATTACAATCGCGTGATATCCCCCCCCCAATTTGTGTCTGGTGTTCTATGGAAGTTATGGTCATTTTCGCGATCGTTTTAGCGGTCGTCGGTGTTTATGCTTTGGTTTATTACTGGTTTACGCAGCGCGAATATCGCCCTTCGGTCTCCAAGGTTCGCCGGATCATTGAGTCAAGCCTGGAAGAAACTCTGGATCCGGAAACTTTGGATGAGTTTTCCATCGTGCGGATTCAGTATCGGCCAGAACTTGATGAGATCCGTAAGCGATTCAATTTGATCGTTAACGATCCGCAATACATGAAGAGTCGGCATCAGGACGATCGCTTTGTGTCGCTGAATAATGGTGGCCGGGCCGAGCTCAAAGCATTGCTGAGAGAATTAGAGTTATTGGCTGCCTAATCAAAAATGCACAGATAAAAAAAGGCGGCCGGAGCCGCCTTTCTTGTTTTCGCCATTTTCGAATCAGAACTTGAAATCAAGTTTGGCGTAGTAATAACCACCATTGATACCGAAAGGCAGTGTTTCCCAACCGTAGGTGAAACCGAGTTGCGGGAATGGGAACGCATTGACCGGGTCCCACTTATCCGGATAAGCGTCAAACACGTTATTCGCACCGATCGTTAGGCGAGTCTTATCGCTGAACTTCCAGGCAAACGACGTATCAAAAACCCACTCGCCACCCCATTTCTGGTACGGGCCGAAGCCCTCACCAGCAACCGAGCCATAGTAGTTAGCTCGGCCCATCACATCCCATTTTTCACCACGCAGAACAGCTTGCAGAGCGTGTTGTGCGCCCGGCTGACCGTCTTCAATTAAGGTGACTTGGGCCTGATCGAACAATGCGGTCGGCGGCAAGATGGCCGATGGAGAGTTGATGCGTTTCACTTCGGTGTCATTTACGTGCATCAGCGCGGTTAGATCGAGATCCAAGCCATTGCTCAGCTCCATATTGTACTCAGCCACGATGTCCACACCGCGGGTGCGGGTATCAATTGCATTGGTGAAGAATTGTGCTTGTCCGACGTTGAGCGGATTAAGAATATTTCCGATCGGGCAGGGGTTAGTAGCACAGAATGTGGCATCGCCTTCCGGAGCAATGGTTCCCGAGAAGATGATTCGATCATCAATATCGATTTGGAACACGTCCATGGTTACGCTGAAATTATCGGTTGCCTGCCAGGTGAAGCCCATGCTGGCACTGACCGATGTCTCTTCTTGCAGCGCTGGAATGCCCAATGCTTGAGTGACGTTGCTACCCTGGCGAGCAGTCAGGGTTTCGGTCAGCACACCTGCAGAGTTCAAGTTTGTAGAAACCTGGCTGTAGAAGGTTTGCTGCACGCCCGGAGCGCGGAAGCCGGTTGAAACGGTGCTGCGCCAGGCAAAGGTGTCGGTTGCATCGTAACGCATCGACAATTTGCCGGTGGTGGTGCTACCGAAGTCTGAGTAGTGTTCAAACCGACCAGCAACACCGACCAAGAACTTTTCGGTCAGACGCGATTCGGCGTCCATGTAGAACGCAATGCTGGTACGACCATCGTCCACTTCGGTTGCCGGGGTAAAGCCCGGGAAGCCCTGTGTGCCCGCAGCTGCAGTATTGCCGTTCTGACCGAGGATTACGACCGAAGGATCGTTGTTACGACCGTAGGTGTAAGAGACGGGCTCACCGGCGACCATGCGATAGTTGTCTTCACGCCATTCCATACCCGTCGCCAGAAACAGTGCTTCGCTACCCACGCCCCAATCAAATGAACCGCGGAAATCGAGATTCATGGTGGTTTGATCGAAAATCAACGAACCGGTGTCAGCCGAGGTCGGTGATGCAGCAAAAATACCGCCACCGGGTGCCGGCTCGTACCACCAGGAAACGTTGACGGTATTTTCTTCGCGGAAATCAAAACGACTTTCGCCATGATTGATTGAAAAATCATAGTTCCAATCGCCATCCATCGGGCCGGTAAATCCGACTGCGATGCTCTGGTCTTCAACCGTCGTAATGATGTTCGGAAGGAAACCGTTCGGATACAACGCCGGGACGGTGCGATCGTCACCGGCGCTACGGAAGAATCCCGAAGAGTTACCTTCGCGCTTGGAGTAGCCACCGAAGAAGTAGAACTGGTGGTCGTCCATAAAGTCTTTGCCACCGTTAAACCACAAATACGCATCGGTCGCATCCGGGTCACCCAGACGTTGGGTCACGGCAGGCGGGCTGACTCGCAGGCTGTCCAGACCGGCGCGGTTGGTTTCTTCGCGATCACGGTATTCGGCACTCAGATTCAAAAATCCATCGCTGCCTAATTCAAATCCTGAGTTAACGCTGCCTTGCAAGGTCCTGCCGTCACCTTCATAGGTTTGGCCTGCTTGAACCGAAGCCTGATGGCCTTCGGAATTGCGCTTCAGAACAATATTGATGACGCCGGCAATGGCATCGGAACCGTATTGTGCCGCAGCACCGTCACGCAGAACTTCAATTCGACCAATGGCGCTAACCGGAATTGCATTGATGTCGGTACCGGCCGAGCCACGTCCGATGGTTTGTTGGACATTGACCAGAGCTTGCTGATGGCGACGTTTACCGTTGATCAATACCAGCACCTGATCCGGACCCAATGCGCGCAAGGTCGCTGGTCTGATGATGTCGGTACCGTCACTGACGAAGGTCCGGGAAAAGTTGAATGAAGGCTGCAGCATTTGCAGGATCTGACCAACTTCGGTCGCGCCCGTTGCGTTGAGTTGCTCTTCGGTGATGATATCTACCGGTGCAGGTGTTTCTGTGGCGGTATGGCCGCGAGCACGCGAACCGATAACCGATATCTTGTCAATTTCAGTGACTTCATTTTCGCCGCTTGCTTCTTGAGCCTGTGCACTGAGTGCAAGCAAGATCGCAGCGGACAAAACGATCGGGCGAAGTGTTCTCGCCGACCGTGGCTTGCGGTACTTAGACATAATGATTCCCCGTGTCTCATCGTTAATGCGGTCCGAACAATTCGGACGGCAGCTCAGGGATTACCATTGGCCTTATTAATTGTAAAGATGCGTTAACATTTCCGGCGATCGGTTTAGCGTCGTTTTAGCAGCATCAGGC
>CBDUOG010000110.1:0-4699 GCA_965368785.1 uncultured Gammaproteobacteria bacterium
GCCGACGAATCGCGCTCAGCGTTGAGTTTTCATGGTGCAAAGGGCGCCAAGACGCTTCGCTTTGGTGACGATATGGTCATCGGCACCCGCACCGGCCAGGCTGAAGTACAGGTCGCCGACAGCGAATTGGTCTTTGTCGGTTATGGCGTTGTCGCCCCGGAAGAAAACTGGAACGACTATGCCGGCCTCGATGTCAAAGGCAAAACCGTGGTGATTTTAGTTAACGACCCGGGCTTCCATGCCGCCGATGAGCAGCTGTTTGCCGGCCGCAAAATGACCTATTACGGCCGCTGGACCTATAAATATGAAGAAGCAGCACGCCAAGGTGCTGCAGCCGCATTGGTCATTCACGACACCGAAGGTGCCGGCTATGGCTGGGATGTCGTTAAGAACAGCTGGTCCGGACCGCAGTTTGACCTGCCCTCAAGCGAAGACCCGGAACCGCGTCTTCCGATCCAGGGCTGGATCAGCGCAGAGACCACCAATAACTTGTTCGCCGACGCCGGTTTAGATTTTATGGCGATGCGTGCGGCCGCAAATGTGCGCGGCTTTAAAGCGGTTGCCTTGAATGCCAAGGCGCAAGCCAGCCTGTACAACACGACCCGCGAATCCACGTCGGCCAACGTCGTGGCTGTGCTGCCGGGCAGCACCCGTCCGGATGAAGCCATAGTCTATACCGCGCATTGGGATCACCTCGGAGGTGATCACGCCGGTCATGGCGACACCGCAGCCACTGAAGACCACATTTACAACGGCGCTATCGACAACGCCACCGGCGTTGCCGGCGTGTTGGAAATTGCCGAGCAGTTCACCGTGCAAGAGCTCGCGCCTGAGCGCAGTGTGGTGTTCCTCTGGGTAACACTGGAAGAGTCGGGCCTGTTGGGCTCGAAATACTACGCCGCTCATCCGGTTATCCCCTTAGCTGATACGGTCGCGGTCATTAACCTCGATGCCATGCCGGTTGTCGGCCGGACCCGCGACTTTACCGTTATTGGTCTGGGCAACTCTGAGCTCGACGATATCGCGGCGATTTATGCATCCGAGCAAAACCGCATTCTGGTTGAAGAGGCATCCCCGGAGAAGGGCTACTTCTTCCGTTCCGATCATTTCAATTTTGCCAAGCATGGCGTGCCCGCCCTGTATGCCAAAGGCGGCGTGGACCATATTGAGAAAGGCACCGAGTATGGTCTGAGCGTTTTGAGTGACTACACCACCGTGCGTTATCACAAGCCGGCCGATGAGTTCGATCCGAATTGGGATTTACGCGGCGTGGTGGATGATTTGAAAATCCTGTACCACGTCGGCAGTCAGCTGGCCGGTAACGACATCTGGCCGAATTATGTGGAGGGCAATGCTTTCCGCGCTGCCCGGGAGGCCTCGCGAGCCGGTAGGTAAATCGCCCGCTCTAGCCGTTCAAGGCACAAATAACGGGCATCCGCAGGGGTGCCCGTTTCTTTTGGCCCACTTCTTGCATTAACCACAGGGCAGTCAAAAAAACGTTATCGAGGTCCCCATGGCCAAGCACGAAAAACCCAATCAAGCAGCGGTCCAACTCTGGCACCAGCTACTTAACGAGGGCAGCATCCGCACCGGTACCACGCTGGACGATGCCACCCAGTCCTATTTGGTTTGCGCTCTGATGCGCCACCTGGGAGACCCGCATTTAATGTCACGCGTCTACTGCGTTGATTGGATCGAGGCCCAGGCACAAGAAGCCGAGGAGCGCGTCGATAGCCTGCGCGACATCGGTGATCGCTGCCTGATTATCGCCGGTATGTATCCAAACTTTGCCGCCAGCCGGAATGTGCCCAACTCCTACTTCGCTCAAACCGGCAAAGCGGCCTACGCGGAAATCGCGCGTTGCGGCACGCACGCAGACTCACCACTATTCGAAAAACTTTCCGATATCTTCCCGGTGATTACGCTCGTTCTTGAATCACTTCAAGCGCAAACGCCTTCCGGAAGAACATCGTATTCGGCAGAAGAATTCGCTAACTTCTATGATGAAGAGCTGGATTACGCGGACGAACTTGACGCGGTTGAGTATCCCGAATTCGTCAGGTCGCATACGCTACACTGATACCTGATTAAACTGCTGTGGCTTACCCTGATCGGCGCATCGATTCAACCCGGCGAGACAAACTCGCAAGCATGGACCTTCCCTGAATTCGCTCAAGGAGAGCTTGCCCTGCTGAATGCATGCGTTGTTGATGCCGCGCAAACCTACGAATTACTTTTGCGGGAAATCGACTGGCGGCAACAGCAGGTCAAATTGTTCGGCCGGCAAATTAACGAACCCCGCTTAAGTTGTTGGATCGGCGATCCTAAGACGACTTATTCCTACTCCGGCATCGAACATCACCCTGCGCCATGGACCCGGACCGTACGTGATCTGAAACATGCTGCGGAAAATGTATTGCCCGGTGTCACGTTTAATAGTGTTCTAGCTAACTTATACCGAAGCGGCGCCGACAGTATGGGCTGGCATAGCGATGATGAACCCGAACTGGGCCCGCGCCCGGTGATTGCGTCATTTAGTTTTGGCGCTACTCGCGACATGCGTTTTCGTCATCGCCGCGACAAAAAACGCAGCTATTCGCTCAGCCTTGTAAGCGGCAGCCTGCTGGTCATGTCCGGGAATTGCCAGCGTCAGTTTCAACACAGCATCCCGAAACGCACGGGCGTCGCCCATGGCCGGATCAACCTAACCTTCCGACACATTGTTCAATAAGCCTTAGCCGCCGCCGACATTATGCTCATTGGCATTGCCGACCTGAATTACCCAATCGGTCATATCACTGAGCACTTGGTTCAAGGCCGCTTCAATTGAGCGCACAGCCGCCGGTATGTCTTTGGAGTCAGCGGTGATTGAAGCAGAAAACGTTCGACTGCTCAGGACGGTGCTCTGCGGGAAGCGTAAAAGTTTGGCTTGAACAATAACCGTGCCGTTAGGCTCGCGCTGACCGGTGACATAAACCGATTCAAACTGGCGAATATCTAACAGCAAAGCGTATTGGCCATGCATGCCGCTGGCGTGACGACCGACCGCAGGCAACTTACCTGAGTCTTCAAACGCCTGTACCACAGCGCTTTGCAGTAAGTCGGTAATTTTGTCAGACCAGATCGCTCCTTCGTACACCAGCAACGATTCGGGAGTTGGTCGTACCGCAATACGATTATTGTCCAAAGCCTGTGAGGCGAATGGCTTCATAACCACCAGTTGCCACTCTACGGCCGAACCCTGCGTCTTCTGAGCGACCTCAACTTTGGGTGCGTACACTTTTAAGCTCGGACTCTTTCCGACGCTAATGCAACCACTGAGTACAAACAGGAAGCTAATCAATATGCATTTGAAAATACACTTCATGGCTTGAATTCCTCTGGCGTTCCTTCACCTGCAATGAATGCAGCTGGATCTTGCTCTAAACGATTGCTCAACCGGCTCAGGTCTCTAAGCAAGGTACGCAATTCGGTGATCGCCGGTCCAACTTGTACTAAGCCCTGCTGCGAAAAGCTGGCGATTGCATCGCGATTCTCCGCGACAATCGCGTCGACATTTCGGCTGATTGAATCTAAACGCGTAATTGTTCGATTGAGCTTGTTGGCCAGATCCGGCAAATCGTTCAATACATTCTCTTCAACATTTGCCATTCCCCGATCAAAACGCTGCATGCCCGACTCAGCCGCCTGCAAGGTACCCTCCAAGCGTTTGGCCGCATTACTCGCGTCACGAATCAGGCTGGCCAAGTCGTCTTTTTGCGCGGCCACTGAACCGGTGATCTGCTCCAGGTTTTCCAAAGTGTTAGCCAAACGTGATGCATTTTGGTCGTTGAGAATGACATTGAGCCGGATCAGCGCCTCACTGGCTGTGGTGACGATATCTTCAGACGAAGCGAGCAGCTTGCCCAGCGCTGATGATGAAGCGGTTATGCGCGGTGTGCCGTCGCGCGTCACATCTTTGAGTAACGCACTTTGTGCGCTACCGCCCTCCAGTTGTATCTGCGCCACGCCGGTTAGACCAACAAATGCAAGTTTCGCTCCGGTATCCACCTTAACCGGCGTACCCGAATCCACCCGGATTTGGGCGATGACACGCGCCGGATCTTCCGGGTCCAGCCACAGCTTACGTACTTCGCCAATGCCGATACCGTTGTACTGCACAATGCTTCCCCGACTCAAACCAACCACTGCTTCCGAAAATACGACTTCGTACTCATCCCACTGCCGATCAGCGTTGTACTTAACGATCCAAAGTGCGAACAGCACCGCCATCAGAAACGTGATCAGGGTGAAGGCACCGACTAGCACATGATTTGCACGTGTTTCCATATGTTTCCCCGACTAGGCCTTAGTCCGACTACGCGGACCATGAAAATATTCTTGTACCCAAGGGTGATCGTAACGTTCAACTTCTTCCAGCCTGCCACAAACCAGGATTTTCTTCTCGGCGATGACTGCAATCCGGTCACAAACGGTGTACAGCGTATCCAGATCATGGGTGATCAAGAACACGGTTAAGCCCAGCGCTTGCTGCAATGTTCTGATTAACTTATCAAAGGCCGCAGCACTGATCGGATCCAAACCCGCGGTGGGCTCGTCCAAAAAGAGTAGATCGGGATCTAAGGACAGCGCGCGCGCGATACCGGCGCGCTTGCGCATGCCGCCAGACAGTTGTGATGGAAATTTTCCGGCCGCTTCG
>CBDUOG010000111.1:0-4464 GCA_965368785.1 uncultured Gammaproteobacteria bacterium
ACTACGGCAACTTTTTAATGGCGCGGATCGGCGATATTGAAGGCGCCATTGTCCAGTACCGTAAAGCGCTGGATCGGATGCAATACGGCAACGCCCGCAGCGGACTGGCTGCTGCGCTGTATACCAAGTGGGCGATGCAGGTGTTGGGTGAAGCGCCCGGCGACCCGGCGATCACACTGCGCGAAGCCAAACAAATTGCCGATGGCGACCCGCGTGAAATTGTCGGTAGCAACTGCTGCGTAACCTGGGGTTATCGCAAAACCGAAGAAGCAGTTGAAGCGCTGCGCACCGGCGTGTCGCGCATGACAGAGATGCCCGAGCACAAACTGCTGGAACGGGCGCAGCAGGTCTTACCTGCTGGCTACTCCGATGAATTAATGCGCCGAACGTTCACCCAGAGCTTGTCGAACTCAAACTTAAACGCGGCTTTGTCGGTATTCGAAGCCGAGAAGGGCTCACTGATTTATCTGTTTATTCGACAGCCCGACGGCCAGTACGTAGCGGTCGACTTAAGCCATCTGGAAGCACAAAATATTCAAGCGCTGTCGCAGGGCCATAACGGCACATTTGACCGGATTGAAAGTCATCCCAACGGCTTATCGTTTGGCGAGGACTTCGTGTTTGAGGCAGAGATCAGTACCAGCGTACTCAGCGGCTCACAGATGAAGCAGCACAGCGCAAGCGTTCGGGTTAATCCGAATGGATTAGTGCTTAAATCGGACTAAGGGAATCAGTTCAGCCCAATTATTCGGCTAAGCGCTAATTGAAAAACGTTTGCAAAGCCGAACGGGAAATTCAGGTAAATAAGGAGAGGAATCCTTGGATAACTATTTCGCCTATTGGAAACGTGGTTGGTGGGCTTGGTTGCTCAGTCTTTGCCTGAGTTTCATCTTGTTTCCGCTGTTTGGATTGGCCGCTGTCGTATTTTTCGAAAGCTCGACCAATTATGTGCTGGCCTGCCTAGTGCTGTGGCTGTTCATCGGCGCGCCGCTGTGGGGCTGGTTATTTGAAGTCTTTGCGCGACACTCTGAGCGCATTGGCGGCAAACCGGACGAACCGGCTGATACCCGGATGCTGGCTGCTGCCAGCGAATTCGCCAAGCCCAACGCCTCCGATGTGATTAGCCCCGATCCTGGTCAGCAGACCTAACGTCTCGAATGACAAAGATGATCACCATTGCATCCGTTCAAACAGAAACCGAGCTGTGTTTTTTGCGCATGGCCTTAGAAAGCAATGGCATTCCATTTTTGGTTGTAGGCGAGCATTTTGGTGGACTATGGCCCGGGATTTCCATCGCTTCGTATAACCAGCGAGTTATCCGCGTTCATGCAAGCGATGCAAAACGCGCGCGGGAGATTGTCGATGAACTCAGACGCGATAGTCACCCCGCGCCGCCGACGTTGGGGTGGCCGAGCAAACTGCGAATGATCTTGGAGTCCTTAATGTTCGGTTGGTTTGTGCCGGGAAACACAAGGCATAAAGGGAGCAAAGGGGAATAATTTAAATTAATCCCCATCCGCGCCCTCTCTAATTCTTTTTAAATTCAGGCAGCGATCGGGCAGCCGGTTTGCTCGCGCAATTCGTCGAGGGTGACGCCCGGCGAGAGCTCAACAAGCTTTAAACCTTTGTCGGTGATATCGAGTACGGCCAGGTCGCTGATGATCCGGTGCACTACGCCCACGCCGGTTAACGGCAGGGTGCATTCGGGCAAAATTTTCGGGCTGCCGCTTTTGGTCACGTGTTCCATCAGGACCACGACGTGTTTCACACCTGCGACCAGGTCCATTGCGCCGCCCATGCCTTTGACCATTTTTCCCGGCACCATCCAGTTGGCCAGATCACCTTTATCGGTGACTTCCATTGCGCCGAGAATCGCTAAGTCGATATGACCGCCGCGGATCATTGCGAAGGAATCGTGCGAACCGAAGAAGCTGGCACCGGCCTGGGCGGTAACGGTTTGTTTACCGGCATTGATCAAGTCCGCATCGACTTCGGAGTCCTTGGGAAACGGGCCGATGCCGAGCAAACCGTTTTCCGATTGCAGCCACACGTCCATGCCGTCGGGAATGTGATTGGCCACCAGGGTCGGCAGACCAATACCTAAGTTAACGTACGCACCGTCGGTGAGTTCCTGTGCGGCGCGCTGCGCCATTTCGTCGCGGGTCCAAGCCATGTGTATTCTCCTGTGCGCCGCTTACGCGCTTACCGTGCGTTGTTCGATACGTTTTTCCGGGTGCGGGTTATGCACCAGACGGTCAACATAAATTCCCGGGGTGTGGATCTGATCCGGATCCAGCGCGCCGATCTCGACAATCTCTTCGACTTCGGCAATGCAAATTTTGCCGGCCATCGCCACCGCCGGATTAAAGTTGCGCGCGGTTTTACGATAAATCAGATTGCCCGCTTTATCGGCTTTCCAGGCTTTGACCAAGGACACGTCCGGATTCAGCGCGGTTTCTAAAATGTGCTTGTGGCCGTTGAATTCGCGGACCTCTTTGCCTTCGGCGACCACGGTGCCGTAACCGGTGCGCACAAAGAACGCCGGGATACCTGCACCGCCGGCACGCAAGCGCTCGGCCAGGGTGCCCTGCGGATTAAATTCCAGTTCCAATTCGCCGGCTAAAAACTGCCGTTCAAATTCTTTGTTCTCGCCCACGTAGGAGGAAATCATCCGTTTGATCTGTCGGGTGCTGAGCAACTGACCCAGACCAAAGCCATCGACCCCGGCATTATTGGAAATGGCAGTGATGCCTTTAACGCCGCTGTCTCTTAGTGCGGCAATTAGCGCTTCGGGGATCCCGCATAAACCAAAACCGCCGACCGCGAATACCTGGTTGTCGGCAACTACGCCCTCAAGGGCCGCCTTCGCGCTGGGGTAAATTTTAGAAGCCTTCGCCATATTCCTATCCCGGGCAAATGATGGGCACATTGTACGGCATCATCGCCGCGAGTCCGCATGCGCTTGGGTGCAAGCGCCGGAGCGGCTATTCTGTGTGCCTAATCCTTCGGGGCGGCGCATGAAACCATACTTGAGTTTGTTACTGCTGGTGCTGTGCGCGCCGGCCACTGCCGCGATTAAACCGGCCCCTGATCGTAGCGAGGGCGAAGGTCCCTACCCGCAGTTGATTCTTCGCGGCGTCACCGTAATTGTGGGCAATGGCGCGCCGGCCTATGGTCCGGCCGATGTGGTGATTGAAGGCAACCGCATCGTTAATGTGCGCATTGTCGGCAGTGCCAACAGTCCGATTGATCCGGATAAGCGACCTAAGCTTAAAGCCGGTGGCCGCGAAATTGATTTGACCGGATACACGGTGATGCCGGGCATTGTGGATATGCATGGGCATATCGGTGGCGACGAGCAAGGCGTCGATGCGGAGTATGTGTACAAGCTGTGGTTGGCCCACGGCATTACCAGCGTGCGCGATCCGGGCTGCGGCAACGGTATTGACTGGTGCGTGTCCGAAATGAAGCGCTCGGCAGCCAACCAAATTACCGCCCCGCGCATTTACCCGTTTGCGTTTTTTGGGATGGGCCGCGATACCCCGTTTACCGAACCAGACCAGGCCCGCGCCTGGGTGCGCGAGATGAAGAAAAAAGGTGCGCTGGGCATGAAGTGTTTCGGCTACCGCCCGGACATTTTGCAGGCCGCTTTTGAAGAGTTAAAAAAGCAGGGCATGGGCAGCGCCTGTCACCACGCCCAACTCAATGTGGCCCAGGTCAACGTGCTCACCACCGCGCGCTGGGGCCTGTCCAGCATGGAGCATTGGTATGGCTTGCCCGAGGCCCTGTTTGTAGGCCGCACGGTGCAGGACTACCCGGCCGACTACAACTACATGAACGAGCAGCACCGCTTTGCTGAAGCCGGTCGCCTGTGGGCACAGGCCGCCAAACCCGGTTCGGATAAATGGATCGCGGTACGCGATGAATTGATTGAGCTTAATTTCACCATTGATCCGACCCTGACCATTTATCAGGCCAACCGCGATGTGATGCGCGCACGCAATGCCGACTGGCATGCCGAATACACGCATCCAAATCTGCAGGAATTTTTTACGCCCAATCGCGAAAACCACGGCAGCTACTTTTTTGACTGGGGCACCGAAGAAGAAGTGGCGTGGAAAAATAACTATCAACTGTGGATGGCCTTCTTGAATGATTTTAAGAATCACGGCGGCCGGGTCACCGTCGGTTCGGATTCGGGATACATCTACAAACTGTATGGCTTCGGCACCATCGAAGAGTTAGAGCTGCTGCGCGAGGCCGGATTTCATCCGCTGGAAGTGATCCGCTCGGCAACCCTGAACGGTGCGCAGGCGCTGAACATAGACGATCAACTGGGCACATTGGAAGCCGGAAAGCTTGCCGACATGGTCGTCGTTAATGGCAACCCTCTAGGTAATTTGAAACTGCTGTACGGCACCGGCCACACTCAGGTTGGCGACGATGGCCTGCCGCATCAGGTCG
>CBDUOG010000112.1:0-4387 GCA_965368785.1 uncultured Gammaproteobacteria bacterium
TCCAGCCCAGGGAGATTGAATACCCGTTATGGCTTGCCCTGCGTCGTAGCGAGCAACCAGCGAGTTGAACCAAGCCTTCAATGCGGCCTTGGACTGTTGAGGGCCAATGCTTCGCTCAAGCGCGCATACACCTGAAAGCCTACGGATCATGTCAGAGGCCAAGGCACTGGAAGATTGGCCCAGGGGCGACCTGGCCTTTTTTGTACTGCTTTCTGCAATCTCCAGCAATTGTCGGAGTCTGGACTTCTCCAACACAATTTCTGCATACGCAACGACATTTGCAGCGCCCGGCACCAACGCAGCGAGCTCCGAAACATAGGCACCGCCGCCTACACGGTCGATTAGCTCATTGGCTTCAAGCCACTCGGCAATGGTTACTGCATCAACTGGTGAGGACTTGGCACTGAGTGAACAAATGCTTCGGTATATGAGGCGATGAGACGGCAGACTAAAATCCCGCTCGCTAATCCATTCCGACACTCGAGACAATGCCTCGGGCATAAGAACTAGTGCTCCTAAGAGGCTTTGCTCTGCCTGAATACTTTGAGGCTCTGCGGGCTCCCTCATGACGCGAGCCTCGCTTGCTCTCCGGCTGTTGTTAACTGAAAGCGGTTATTGGCTTGATCAAACCACCAAAGCTTGAACCAGTTGCCGCGGACGGCATTTCGAAAATGCGCGCGCCAGTCTTTCTTTTTCCTTTGCTCGGCACGCATTTGCTCACAAAAACGATGCCAGCAAATTTCCATAAACTCATCGGGAATGCCTGCTTTGTTGGCGTAATCAAATATTGGGTCGTTAGCGACAATAGCCTCTTCACCATCGAGTGAGGCGATCCATTCATCAAGAAGATAGGACTCTGCTCGAGGGTGCTTTCCGGGTTTCTTTGCGTTTTCTTTTGGAGATGGAAACGGAGATGGAAACGGAGACGGAGACGGAGACGGAGCAATGCTATGTGTGCCAACCTGCATTGCACTCGGCATGCTATGTGCATTGCACACAGCATCGTTTTGCATCTCTTGAGTTGCGTTTGAGACGATTTTCCCATCAATGACACTCGGCACCAATCGATCTGCCTCCTGCCGACCATGGTGCCGCTTAATCGCCTTCCATCGGGCAATATCGCTGCGAGACTTTGCACCGACCACCCAGGGATTGTGATCAGCCCAGTCATGGATCTCGAGCGAATCCAGCTCACCATCAATCAAGCCAACTTCGCGGCAGCCACTGACAAATGCTCCGGGTTCCCCAGCCCAGTCAATTGCTATTTCTAGGTCTTCTGGACTCAATCCAGTGAGTTGGCCATCGGTGCGAGACGTGGATACCCATGCCAGCAAGCAAATGTATCCCCAACAACCCTCAAACCCTAGCAATCGCTTGAGCTTCTTGATTTTTGGGTGAGCCGGTATCATCGATGCCACGCGAAAGTCGACGTTCATCGTAGAAGCCCTCGTTTTGCTTCCATCGACCTAACCTGAGCGGCGCTTCGGTTGTTAATCAGCAGCCTTAATCGCTCCCAGCTTTGCTTATCTCGCGTCTTCAAGACTTCGGCTGCTTGGCGTCTAATCACAGCCTCCAATCGTTCATCTGAATCAGACGGGATCTGGGTCATGGAGATTCCTCCTTACCCGCAGAGGAGTCAATATCAATTAGCCTGCGAATGTCAGATACACGCCAGGCCGCAATCTTTGGCCCGAAAAGCTTCACCGGTTTGGGAAAGCGACCATCCTTAATTCCCTGCCACCACGTAGTACGGCTGATAGGAATCAGCGGTTGGACGGGCGGGCGGGCTCGGGGGTCACCCAAAATGTCAGATATTCGAACGAATCCAGCTTCAGGTAGTTTGTTTGACACAGATTTCTCCTCGTCGTGATTGACAGGAGTAATGCTGGCAAGGCCTAGCTGATCCGAGAACTCAGTTAATTCAGGAGAAAATTGAGAATTAACTGACTTTTTTAAAAAAATCGCTCAAATATCAAGCTTTTTAGAGAGGCCCTTCGGAATTCTTGCCTCGTTGATATGGAGATTCGACCGCTTCTTGCGCTTAAGACTTCCCATCCGAGTCAATTCGGCCACACTAGGCCCATCGAGTGCAGCCAGGGCAGACTCCGGCTTAACAACTACTCTGCCAAATGCTTTTTTCTGGGACTCATCGAATTGCGAATTACAAACCAAAGCATTTAAGTCGTTCAGTGGTCTGCCATAAGACTCTTCAAAGTGCATCTTGAGCACTTTCACAAGGCGCAGCCTTTTGTTTCGACGCTCATCTTTGCTTCTACGCTCATTAAAGGGGCGCACCAAACTCCAATCCAGAATGCCGCGGTGGATCGCAGATAAAACAGGGATGGCGTTCATCGCCGCAATGCAAGCGGCATTACGTGCAATTAACCGCATTTGTGAACGAGCTTTCTTGTCCAAACGTGTAATGTTTGCCTCTTTTAAAGCAATAGCGGCAGCGGATGTTGCGAACTCATTGATACGCATATCGATTTCGGGAGTGTATTTAAAAGCCCCATAATTATGGTCTGCGATTTTTTCGAGCTCCGTTTGGATCGGACCTATTGCTTTAAAAAACCTTTCCGCCGCCATAAGCCGTTCATTGACAAGTGCACTTTCGAAGTAGTGCTCTCTTGTAGCAAGAGCGGTTGAAACGACCCCCATTAAATCAGCCAATTCACCTGCGGTGCCTGGAGCAAAATTCCTTATCTCGAGCCCATTTAAAAAGCGATCGTTCCAAGCATCACGACCTTTCCGACGGTACTTCTCCAAAGTGCTCAAAATTTCAACGATGTTTCCAGATCTAGAGAGCCTAATTCCGCTCACCAGATTTGCTCGCCCTATAAGTCTTGCGGAATAAAGCGCGCAAAAAAACTCTTGGGTCGACTCACGAGTTTCTTTTTGGTCTCGAGAGATTGCTAAATTTTTAGACCTACGCTCCATACCGTTTCCTTAGATCAATTTACTCAAGTGAGCCTGGCCTTGGGCTACTTGTCCTTAGACTATCCAAATGGTCTGCCCATGCCTGCATCATTGTCCGACGTTCCTTAATGTACAACGCGCGATTATAGGCAGCACGCACCTTGTTTCGCTCAAGGTGCGCGAGCTGACGCTCGATGACGTCTGACGCGAACCCTAGCTCGTTTAGCCGTGTGGCAGCCATTGCCCTAAAGCCGTGGGCAGTCATGGTGTCGTTGTCATAGCCTAGGCGGCGAAGTGCGCCATTTAGGGTGTTTTCGCTCATCGCACGTTTGCGCGATCGAACACTGGGGAATAGGTATTTTCCACTACCCGTAAGCGGCTTAAGAGCAATCAATATCGCTAGGGCCTGTTTACTCAGGGGTACAAGGTGCGGGTCGCGCATCTTCATCTTAGACGCGGGAATTCGCCACTCACGGGCCTGAAAATCAAATTCAGACCACTCGGCACGCCGTAGCTCGCCCGGCCGAACGAATACCAACGGCGCCAGTGCCAATGCGCAACGGGTGGGAAATGTCCCGGTATAACCATCAATGGCGCGCAAGAGCTCACCAACCTTTTTAGGCTCTGTGATTGCGGCATGAGAGCGTGTCGCCGCGGTTGCAAATGCACCTCTAAGCTCAGTTGCCGGGTCGCGGGTGGCTCTACCGGTCGCTATCGCATAGCGAAAGATTTGACTACAGCGGGCCCGCAGCCTGTGGGTTACATCAAGCGCTCCCCGTTCTTCCACTCGCCGCAGAACGCTGAGTAACTCCGGAGCCGTGACCTCTCCGATAGGCCTCTGCCCTAGCCACGGGAACACATTGTTATCGAGCATCGTCACGGCTTTTTCAAACGTGGTGCCCGCCAAGCGCACTCGCTGCTTGCCCAAAAACTCGCGAGCAATCGTCTCAAAGGAATGCTCACCTGCAGCGACACCCGCGTGTTTGACGTCTCTTTTTTCTTCGCAAGGGTTAATGCCTGCTCGGAGCTTGCTTCGTGCCTCATCCCTGAGCTCCCGCGCCTGGGCAAGGCTGACCTCAGGATACGGGCCCAGAGATAAGAGCTGCTCTTTGCGGTTAAAACGAAACTTAAAGCGCCAATAGCGGCGAAGGCTTGGCAGGACATGCAGGTAGAGGCCCCGCTCGTCGAAATGCTTACCCGGTGCGGCGTTCTTGATGCTTAGAGCACTGAGCTTTGTTCTGCTGTCAGCCACCGATACCCCCACTTTTAGTCGGGGTACTTCATTGATACCCCCAAATGTACCCCTAGTATATTCCGGATTAGGCGGGACGGTGACGAACACTAAAAAACAAAAAACCCGCTAAAATAGCGGGCCTCAGGAGCTTTTCAGACTGTATCGGATCAGCTAGAACATCAATTTGGTGCCGGAAAGAGGAATCGAACCTCCGACCTCATCATTACGAATGACGCG
>CBDUOG010000113.1:0-4382 GCA_965368785.1 uncultured Gammaproteobacteria bacterium
ATAAGCCAACCCATAATAGTTGCGTACGAAGCTTCACGGCCGCCAGCGGTACCCCGCGCCATGCACGGTGTCGATCTCGTCAAATTGCGCATCAACACCCTGAAACTTGCGACGGATACGCTTGACGTGGGAAGTAATGGTTGCGTCATCGACTACGATTTGCGCTTCGCGCATCAGCTGATCACGGCTCTTCACATGACCCGGATGACGAACCAGCGCATGTACCATCCAGAACTCGGTAACCGTCAGCGGAACATCCACGCCATTCCATGTCACCTGCATGCGCTCAAACTCCAAACGCATTCCACGTAAGTTGACCGTTGAATCATCATTACCAGGGCCTGACAAGGCCTCGCGGCGTCGAAACAGGGCCTGGATGCGCGCGGTCAGTTGCGGCACGCTGATGTCTTTACTTAAATAATCATCGGCACCTAAACGCAACCCGGAAATGACATCGAAGTCATCGTCACGCGCGGTCAGAAATAAAATCGGCAGACTACTTGAGCGTGAACGCAATTCGCGGCACAAATCAAATCCGCCTTCGGGCTCATCACCTAAACCGACATCGATGATGACCAGATCGGGCAGTTTTTGCGCGAGACCGAGCAAGGCTTCTTTGCGACCGGCAAATGCCTGCACCTGATAACCCTGGCGGCGCAAGGCCTCCGCGTAGTTTTCGCGGATCGCCGGCTCGTCTTCAATGATCGCTACTAATCTGGACATGCGCCCAGCTTAAAGTCTCAGCGCGGCCGGGAGCAATGCCTGCCATAAATCCGCCACATTTGATCGGCTCGCTGTCATCAACTGCAGCGGCCACGCCATCTGCGTCGTCTGTAATAGGCCTCAACAACCGGAGGCGATCATGGACACCCAGCACATTCGAGAAACCCGCAAACCCAGACTATTCCGCATCAATCCGCGCGCGGCCGTGTTCGCACTGCTGGCCGCTATCGGGATGAGTAATCTTCAGGCTCAAGATCAAGGCTTGCTGCTCAAGGCCAAAGACCAGGACACATGGCGCGCCAGCTTGATCCTGGATACGGATGTGCAGTTTCAAATCCGCGGTTTGATGGCTGAAGTTACCATCGAGCAACGCTTCCGCAATGACACCGGTGACTGGCAAGAAGGCCGATATCTGTTGCCGCTTCCGGAAAATGCGGCGATCGGCAAAATGCAGATCCGCGTGGGCCAACGGGTTATCGAGGGTGAAGTGCAGGAAAAGCAGCAGGCGCAGGCTAACTATGTTGCGGCCGCCGCTCAGGGCAAAGTCGCTGCGCTGGTGGCGCAGAACCGCCCCAACCTGTTTCGCACCAGCGTAGCCAATATCGCGCCGTTTGAAGAAGTCGATGTCCGCATTACTTATTGGCAGCCGGTGCGCTTTGCGGACGGCGAATTCTCGGTGCATCTACCACTGACCCTGACGCCGCGCTATCGCAGTGCCGGGAGCGAAGCTGAAGTAGATGCACAGGCGCAAACGGTGGCTACCGGCCAGCCTCAAGCGGTTGCGCTTCCTCCAAGTGTGAGCGTCAGCGCCGAAATTGATGCGGGCATTCCTTTGGCACGCATCTACAGCCCCAGTTTCAAACTCCAGCTCAGCAGCAAATCCGGAAAGCATATCGCCCGCCTGAAGCGTTTTGCTGAACTGGCTGATCGGGATTTTGAACTGCGCTGGGTGCCACAAGCCAGTCAAAACGCGCAGAGCGCCGTCTTTGTCGAGCGCATCGATAACGAACACTTCGTCAGCCTGATGTTGATGCCGCCGAGCAGCAATCAACAAGTGGTGCCGCGCGAATTGATCTTGGTTATCGACAACTCCGGATCCATGGACGGCGCGTCCATGCAGCAGGCAATCGCTGCTGCTGACAAAGCGCTGGCGCGCCTGCGCAATGGCGATCTATTCAATGTCATTCGTTTCGACGACAGCATGGAGACCGTGTTTGCTCAAAGCGTGCCGGCTACATCGGAAAACATTGCGCATGCACGGCGCTTCGTGGGTGCCCTGTACGCCAACGGCGGAACCGAAATCCGTCCGGCGCTGGAGCGCGCATTTGTCGAACCGGTGCAAGAGGGTTTTGTTCGCCAGGTCGTCCTGATAACCGACGCGGCAATCGGCAACGAGCGGGAACTATTTCAAGTCATCGAACAGCAACGCGGTAAGGCCCGTCTGTTTCCGGTGGGTATTGGCAGTGCGCCGAATACACACTTCGTGCACAAGGCCGCAGCGCTCGGTCAGGGCAGCCCGACACTCATCCGCAATATTAGCGAGGTGGAAGAAGGGATTGATCAACTGCTGAGCAAACTCGATCATCCGGCAATGCGCGATATCAGCGTGCTCTGGCCGAACCTGGCCGAGGTGTATCCGAAGCGCCTTCCGGACCTTTACCACGGCGAGCCACTGCAGTTGGTCGCGCGCGTTGCCAATTTAGACGGCAAGGTCAAAGTCAGCGGTGTGTCAGATCAAATGTGGAATGCGTCTATCGACCTGAAGCAATCCGGCACAGCACAAGGCATCCATCGGCTCTGGGCGCACTCACGCATCGACGATCTTGAAGACCAAATGCGTTCGGGGATGGATGCGACTGCCGGCCGCACCGCGGTTTTGGAAGTGGCATTGAAGCATCAGATTGTCAGCCGATTCACCAGCTTCATCGCGGTTGAACGTGAGCCGTCCCGGCCTGAGTCCGAACAACTCAAAAGCACCCAGATTGCCAACGCCAATCCGTCGGGCTCGGTAAACCTGGCTCAAGGCAGCACCGACATGCGCGCCCAGCTGCTGCTGGCCGCGGCACTGATGTTGATCGGCTTAGTTCTAATTCGCAGAACCTGAGGAATTTTATGAATACGCACAGCCAATCCCAGCGTCTGATTCAAGAAAAGCACAACCCGTCGCGCAGCGCGCTGTTCGAAAGCATCACCGAGTTTGCGCAATGCCTGATCGGCGGCTTGCTCGGCATTGCCCTGATGCTGCTGCTGCACCGCTGCGACTAACCGGAGGAGAGGATCATGGTCTTAATCGTCGAAAGTAAATCGTCCTTCAACGAGTACCAAAATGAGTTTGCACCGGAGCCGGATCGCTCGCTCTCACGTGCACTCAACCGGATGGCGTGGCCCGGATTGTCCACGCCACATTATCGCCATCGCCGCGTACGTCGCCGCGATGAAAACGATCAGGCATGCGCCGATTGGTCAGTCATTTAGTTCGGAGAATTCGATGGAAAAACTTATCGCCAATCTGAGTAAGGAGGTGATCGCAATGGCAAGGCACCGGCAACGCCTCGCAGGTGCCTTGCTGCTCGGATTGGCCGCGGGGTTTTTACTCCTCGCATTATGGATTCCGTCTAAAGCGCTGCTGGCACAGTACCTACTGGAGCGATCCTGGGCTCAGGCCAGCGCACACAGCGATGCGCCCAAACCCTGGCCATGGGCTGACACCCATCCGGTGGCGAAAATTCGTGCGGCCAATCTGGGCGTTGAGCAAATCGTTTTAAGTGGCGACTCGGGGCGTGTGTTGGCATTTGGTCCGGGTTGGACCCAATCAAGCGCCGCGCCCGGCGCCATTGGCACCAGCATAATCAGTGGCCATCGGGACACCCATTTTAGCTGGCTGCAAAAATTACAGGACGGCGATCTAGTCGAGCTGGAAAGCGTCAGCGGCTTACGTCGTTACCGGGTCAACGGCAGTGCAATCGTAGATGCGCGCTACACCTCAATCGATGTGCACGGCGGTGAAGACCAATTGCTGCTGATTACCTGTTGGCCGTTCGACGCGCTCGTCAGCGGCGGCCCTGAGCGCTACGTGGTTAATCTGGTTCCCGAGACGCTGTCTAAGCAACTCGTGGCCAATCGCTGAGGCAATACGCTCAGGCTTTGGCCAACTCGGCACGCATCTGTTCAATCACTTTAGGATAACTATCCGCGCCGAATATTGCCGACCCGGCGACAAAGGTATCGGCGCCGGCAGCGGCGATCTCGCGAATATTGCTGGTCTTCACACCACCATCGACTTCTAAACGAATAGCCCGGCCACTGGCATCGATCATTTTGCGAATAGCGCTCAGTTTATCCAGCGCTGAAGGAATAAAGCTCTGACCACCAAAGCCCGGATTGACCGACATCACTAAAACCAAATCCAATTCATCCAACACATGATCCAGCACGCTGACCGGTGTAGCCGGGTTCAACACTAAGCCGGCCTGACAGCCGGCCGCCTTGATCATCTGAATGGTGCGGTGAACATGCCGGCTGGCTTCCGGATGAAAGCTGATCAAACTGGCTCCAGCTTCCGCGAAATCAGGTACGAGGCGATCGACCGGTTCGACCATCAGGTGCACATCAATCGGCGCCTTTACCCCATGTTTACGCAGCGCTGAGCACACCAGCGG
>CBDUOG010000114.1:0-4362 GCA_965368785.1 uncultured Gammaproteobacteria bacterium
AATACTAATTGAATGGGCTGTTTTTCAGTTTGGCGAGCTAAAGCACTTAGACTCAAACCCGGCACCAATTGAGGTTTCTAGTGACACTGACTTATAACAATTCAATCAACCGCGCTCGCCGAGCGTCCGAACCGTTTCGCGGCTCGGTTTAATTCCGGCACCCAAACACTCCCGCAACCTCAATCCCTAAAATTATCAAACTGCAGGGGCAGTTCGAAGTCGGATTTTTTCAGTAGGGCGATGGCGTCTTGTAGGTCGTCGCGTTTTTTGCCGGTGATGCGCAGTTTGTCGCCGTTGATTTGGGCTTCGACTTTGAGTTTGGCTTCTTTGAGTTTGGCCACAATCTTCTTCGCAATCTTTTGTTCGATACCTTGTTGCACGGTGATCTTCTGCCGTGCTTGGGAGATGTTGGTTTCGATGTCGCCTTTGTCTAAGGCGCGTACGTCGATTCCGCGGGCGATGAGTCGGCCTTTGAGAATGTCGAACATCTGCTGCACTTGAAAATCGCTGGGTGCGGACAGGGCAATCACCGATTCGGTCAGCTCGAATTTGGCTTCGACATTTTTAAAGTCGAAGCGGTTCGTTAGCTCGCGGTTGGCCTGGTCCACCGCATTGGTGAGCTCGTGGTTGTCGACTTCGGATACAACGTCAAAGGAAGGCATAGGGTTCTCCAATCTCAATGCATTTAGCTTAGCAGCAGTGGTGGGTTGAAATCACGGCGCGGGCAGGGGTGATGCGTTAAAATTGGCCAGCGGTCGCCAAGGCCGGATACAAGGTGCCGTTTTGCGCGACCAAGATATTCAATTGAGAAGCTTGCAGGAGTCGCTGGCGGCATTTGCCTGTGCGGCCAGCGATCAAAGGGTGCTGTATTTGGAAGCGCGCGCCGGTGCCCATTGGCCGTGGCCAAAGCAGGCGATGGTGTGTGTGCAGCGCCAGTTTCCCTTAGCCGATGCGCTGCGCTTAGCGGATATGGCTGTAGCGCCTACGGTCGATGCACTGCCAGACGAGGCGCAGGCATTCGATGTGGTTTTGCTGCTGCCGGATCGTCAACGCGACTACAACCGCGCCCGATTGCTTGATGCGGCCACGATGTGCCGGCCCGGCGGGCAGATTGTGCTGGCGGCTGAAAATCAGCAGGGTGCGGCTTCCTTGGAAAAAGATGTGCGGGCCTTGTTCGCTAATGCGCAGGTGTGGACGAAACATAAATGCCGTGCGCTGTGCGTGCTTAATGACCCAGCGAGGTTTGATCAAAGTTTGGCCGGGCGGTGGCGCGCGGCGGCGGCGATTAAACGCAATGGTGCTAGCGAGCGCTTTGAATGCGCGGGAATTTTTAATGGTGGAGCGCTTGATGCCGGTTCGGCTGAATTAATCCAACACTTGCCGGATCCGGGCAATAAAGCGGTGGCTGACTTAGGTGCGGGTTCGGGCCTGTTGGCGCAGGCATTACTCGCGCGCGGTACGCCGGCATTGATCGATCTGTATGAGGCCGATGCCTTGGCACTGCACGTGGCGCGCTTAAATTTTTCTGACTCAAAAGTGCCTTTGCAGTTTCTGTGGGCTGATGTCACGGCCGGTCTGTCTGCGCGCTACGATTTAATCGTATCCAACCCGCCTTTTCATACCAGCAGGCCAGATCGGCCGGAGCTGGGCAATCGATTTATTGAAGTGGCGGCAGCAGCGCTCAAGCGCGATGGCAGTTTGTATATGGTGGCCAATCGTCATCTGCCGTACGAAGAAATGCTGCACTACTGTTTTGAGCGGGTGAGCCTGCTCAGCGATGCCAAGGGTTTTAAAGTGTTCGCAGCGTTTGCACCAAAAAAAGAACGAATGACAAAGGTTAGGCAGTGAAGAAAGTAAAACTCAGAAGGTACTTGGCGAATTTAGGCTACGGTTCGCGCCGTGAAGTGGAGGCGATGATTGCCGATGGTCTGGTCTGCGATGCGCAGGGCAATGAGCTGGGCGCGGAAGACATTGCCGAGCACGATCAGATCCGTATTGACGGCGAAGCACTCGATGTCGCGCCGGGGATGATTGCGGTATTAAATAAACCCTGCGGCTATGTGTGCTCGACCAAAGATGCCGGGGCGCTGATTTATGATTTGCTGCCCGAGCGCTGGCGCTTTCGCGATCCAATCGTCTCACCAGTAGGCCGTTTGGATCGGGATACGTCCGGTTTACTTTTACTTACCGATGATGGCCAGTTACTGCACCGGATTATCAGCCCGAAAAATCATGTGGAAAAATCCTATATCGCGGATTTAGCCGCGGACTTGCGCGGCGACGAAGCGGCGCTGTTCGCTACCGGCGAGTTGATGCTCGACGGCGAGAAAAAGCCCTTAGCGCCGGCGCAAATCGAGGTGCTCGGCCCGCGCAAGGCGCGCCTGACGTTGGTTGAAGGCCGTTACCATCAAGTGCGGCGGATGTTTGCTGCGGTGAGTAACCACGTTAACGCCTTGCACCGTGAACGCATGGGCGGTTTGTATCTGGATGATCTGGAACCGGGCCAGTGGCGGATGTTGGGTGATTCCGAATTAGCCAAACTGTTCGCCGAATAAACGCGCCTTGGGTTTAGCGTTCAAACAGGCCCGATTGCAAAATCGGGTCGTCGGGCTCAACAAACTGGGCCAGTCCCACGCCCACTAAGCGATAACGGCTACGTGCCGGCAAATCGACCCGTTCGCGCAGGGCCAGTGCAATTTCGATTAATTCCTCAGCGCTGGCCGGTGGCGCGCTGGGGGTCAGGCTGCGGGTAATGGTTTGGAACTCGCTGGTTTTTAATTTCAGCACCACGGTGCGGCCCACGCGTGGCTCTTTGTGCGCGGCGCTCCAGGTTTTTTTGGCCAGCTCAAGAATCGCCGGGTCGAGTTCATCGAGCATCCGGTCTTCGGCAAAGGTGTCTTCGGATGAAATGGAGTGGGTGCTGCGTTCGTTGGATACCGGGCTGTCATCAATGCCGCGGGCGAGTTGATACAGGCGCAGGCCCCAACGGCCGAATTTTTCCTCAAGCGATTGCTGCGACAAATCTCGAAGTTCGCCAACGGTTGAAAGGCCTAAGCGCAAAAACTGCTGTTCGGTAACTTTGCCCACGCCGGGAATTTTGGAAATCGGCAGGCTGGTCAGGAAATTCAGCGCGCGCTGCGGCGGCACCACAAACAGGCCATCGGGTTTGCGCCAGTCCGAGGCAATTTTGGCGATGAATTTATTTGCCGCGACGCCGGCTGAAGCGGTGAGCTGCGTCTCATTTTTGATGTCGACACGAATCGCCTCGGCCACTTCACGCGCGCTGCTTAAACCCAGTTTGTTCTCGGTGACATCTAAATAGGCCTCATCCAGTGACAGTGGCTCGATGTGGTCGGTGTAGCGCTGAAATATCTCGTGCACCTGTTTAGAGACGGCCCGATACGCGGCGAAATTGGGCGGCACAAAGATCGCCTGCGGGCATAGACGCTCGGCCCTGAGGGCCGGCATGGCCGAGCGCACCCCGAACTTGCGCGCCTCATAACTGGCCGCGCAGACCACCGAGCGCCGGCCCTTCCAGGCCACTACGACGGGCTTGCCGCGCAGCTTAGGGTCATCGCGCTGCTCGACGGAGGCATAGAAGGCATCCATATCAATGTGGACAATTTTGCGCATAGGCCATTATCGGCCAACAATCGTGTCAACCGGAATCACCTTGCCCGCTTATCTAGCCCTGCAAGCCAACCAACAGGAGTGTTTATGAATAAATACACAGCAATTGTCGCAGCCCTTGTGATTGCCGGCGTCGCCTCGGCCGATACCAGCGGTCCGCTGCGTGAAGAGCGCGGTATCCGATTTGACGATGTTCTGGTTCCGGGCGTGGTGTTTGACCAGCGCAAAAACGGCACCGTCAACACCGGTAGCAAGGCACCGGCACAAGCCGGTCAGCCCAGCACTAACACCGAAGAATCGGATTACGAGGGCGACGTTGAGCATTTCGGCAGCCTGGATGCCGATGGCGACGGATTCTTGTCCCGTGAAGAAGTGGCGAATAACCCGCGATTGAGCCGGGCATTTGATTACATCGACTTTAATGCCGACGAACTGCTTTCGCCCGAAGAGTTAATGCAGGTGCATCGTGAAGCCCGCACCCGCCGCGCTGCCCGCCAGGAACATGCCTTTGGTATGTATATGCGCTTTACCGCTCTGGATGATGACGGTGACGGTGGTCTGACTCTGGCTGAGCTGGGTAATAAATTGCCGAAGGTGGTTGAGCATTTTGATCGCATCGACAAAAACCACGATGGCAAAGTGACCTTACGTGAGATCCGCGAATTTGGTGACATGGTGCGCGAAGCGGCTCGTAGCGAAACCGAAGGCCTGTAAGCCTAAGGAAAAATGAGC
>CBDUOG010000115.1:0-4257 GCA_965368785.1 uncultured Gammaproteobacteria bacterium
AAAATGCCGAAAAATGGCAGGTGTGACATCAACTGCAATGCGACCAGCACAGCAATCGTTATCAGAGTGCTGCCGCGCAGGGGGTACATGAAAATATTCGGTATGTTCTTCCAGAACGGCGGCCAGTTTTGAGTGGCCAGTTGGTAATCCTTTTGCATAAACTTATTTTCCCCCGAAGATGCCGCCAAGAATGCCGCGCATTATTTTTCGCCCAATCTGATTGCCCATGGTTCGAACTGCGGATTTCCCCGCAGCCTCAATGGCACCCTGACGGCGCTTTGTGCCCCATAAAAACTCGCTGAGTTTGGATTGCGGCTCAGGTTCGGCCGCGTTTTGTTTCGACTGTGCCTGCTGTTCCGCTTGCTGAGCGGTCTGCTGCTGGCGTTTGCTCAGAATTTCATGGGCTGATTCCCGATTGACCGCGTTATCGTAGCGAGACCCTACCGGGCTGCGCGCACGCACCGTCTGGCGCTCCTGATCTGTGATAGCGCCCATCCGGCAGCGAGGAGGGCAGATCAAGGTGCGTTCGACAGGCATCGGGATGCCTTTATCCAGTAGTGTCGATACCAAGGCTTCGCCGACACCGAGTTGCGAAATAACTTCACGAATATCAAATGCCGGGTTTTGTACAAATGTATCGGCGGCGGTCTTTACTGCTTTTTGATCCTGCGGCGTATACGCTCTGAGCGCATGCTGAAACCGATTGCCGAGTTGGCCGAGGATTTCGTCGGGAATGTCGTTGGGATACTGCGAGCAAAAGTACACACCGACACCTTTGGAGCGAATTATTCGCACAACTTGTTCAACACGTTGGCGCAGGGCCGGCGGGCAATCGTCAAATAACAAGTGGGCTTCGTCGAAGATAAACACCAGCTTGGGTTTATCCAAATCGCCGACTTCGGGCAGGTTTTCAAATAATTCCGACAGCAACCAAAGCAAAAAGCTCGAGTACAGTCTGGGCTTAAGAATTAACTGATCGGCGGCCAGAAGATTGATTACGCCACGGCCGGAAAAATCCACCCGCATCAAATCATTCAGATCGAGTGCCGGTTCGCCGAAAAACTGAGCTCCCCCATCTTGCTCCATCCGCAGTAGGGCGCGTTGAATGGCGCCGATCGATGCAGCACTCACTAAGCCGTATTGCTGCGAGACCAGCTTTCTTTGCTCGGCTACAAAACTCAGCATCGTACGTAAATCATCCATATCCAGCAGCAATAAGCCTTCGTCGTCGGCCATTTTGAACAGAATGTCTAACACGCCGGCTTGCGTGTCATTGAGCTCCAGAATGCGGGACAGTAGCGTCGGGCCCATCTCGCTGACGGTGGTGCGGATCGGATGGCCGGATTGGCCATACAAATCCCAAAACACGGTGGGGCTGGGCTCCTGCTGGTAACCTTCGATGCCAATCTGCGCAATGCGCTCATCGATCTTCGGATGGGGCTTTCCCGGCATCGCCAGGCCGGCAATGTCGCCTTTGACATCGGCCATAAACACCGGGACCCCGATACGTGAAAAACCTTCGGCGAGCACCATCAGGGTGACGGATTTGCCGGTGCCGGTTGCGCCGGCTACCAGACCGTGTCGATTGCCGTATCGAGCGAGTAAATTGACCTGCTTGCTGCCTTTGCCTATCAGAATATCGCTCATGGGCTCTCCTTTATTTGAGGCTTGATTCTAGAACGAGTTGTGCCTGTGACCAAATCCCTTGTTTCGATAGCTCTGCGCGTTTAGGCTGTGGCAGATTTTGTTCGGAGTGTTTTATGTCCCGCGCTTTGCCTGTATTGATGAGTTTCGCCCTGTGTTTGGTCTTTTCGCCCCAAAGTCTGGCAAAGAAGCTGAGTGCCGAATCGCTGTATGAGCAGGCCGGAAAAATTGGCCAGTCTGAGGGCGAACTGATGCGGGCTTACGCTCAGTCGGGCAGCCGGGCAGACAAAAAGAAGCTGGAGGCGCTTCGTCGTCAGGCGATGAGTGTAATCGCAGAGTGTTCTAAAACTGACGATTGCGATCCTGCGTTACTGGTTGAAGTGCTAGCCGGAAGTGTCGCCGAGACTAATGACGTGCTCTGGGTTGATGAAGAGAAGACCATCGCGAGTTCATCGGCGTCGGAGCTGGCGCCGGAGGGCGACGTGGACGGTCTGCCAGCGGCCGAAACCAAAGCACTTAATCAGATTAATGGACAGGACTTAGATCGCCTGATTGTCCAGAACGAGGCAGTCAAGGCTGCACTGGCTGAGTGGCTGACGGTGCACCGTGTACAGTTGATTAGCTCGTATGAGCACTATCAGTATTTACGGTTCTTGATGTGGCCTGAGTATGAACAGGCGCAGTTACCCGAGGCATTGCTATTCGCAATTATCGCGCGCGAGTCTGCCGGCCGTGTGCATTCGACCTCGAGTGCCGGAGCCAGCGGCTTGTTCCAATTTATGCCGGCAACCGGACAGCGCTTCGGATTGCGCTATGAAAATGGTTTTGATGCGCGGCTTGATCCACAGCGTGCGGCGCTGGCAAGCACCCGCTATTTGCATGAACGTTTCGGAGAACTCAACGGAAATCTGGAGTTGGCCCTGGCTGCCTATAATGCGGGCGAAGGTCGAATTCGACGTTTGGTTGCGAAGAATCCGGGCAAACAATTCTGGGACCCGGAGATTTACTCGCAGCTGAGCAAGGAGACCCGTGACTATGTGCCTTATATTTTGAGTGCGGCGCTATTGTTTATGCACCCTGAGCAATACGGATTGGAGTTTCCGGAGAACAAAACCGCCGCTACGCTGATGAGCTTGCAGGCGCCAACCACGATCAATGCGCTTTCGATGTGTCTGGGTAATGGTGGAACGCGATACGGCTTCTTTCGACCATTGCGAAACTTGAATCCACGCTTTCAGGCTGACCAGACGTTAGCTGTAGGTACCGAGTTGCTGATGCCGGCGGATGCAGTTCAGCGATACGAAAGCAACTGCGTGGATGGTGAGTCGGCGCAGCTTTACGCCAGTTTGATGACCGCGAGTAAACCGGTTGTCGCTTCTGACGGTCGCGTGGGCGTGCGGATACATACCGTTCGTTCGGGCGAAACGCTGGCGGCTATTTCGCGCAAATATCGCTGCGGCTCGCCGACTAAGATTGCGCGGTCGAATAACTTGCACTCTCCGTACATTATTCGGCCCGGGCAAAAACTTAACGTAGGCGTTTGCTCATCTTAATCGCAGTGTCTGCGAAGCCCCGGCGCGTTCGGCGCCGGGGTGGTATCAACAATTATTTCAGCGCATCCCAGCCCGGTCGGGCAGCAAATCGGTCGCCGTGCTTTTCCTGCAATTGTTGGAGGCGATCACGGAGCACCACGGCACCCACTGATTTCACATAATTAATTGGTCCGCCTAGGAACGGCGCGAAACCCGTTCCGAATATTACGCCGGCATCGAGCAAGTCGGCATCAGCCACCGTGCCATCATGTAAGCAACTCACGGCCTCGTTTATCATTGGCAAAATCAGTCGATCCTGCAGGTCGCCCGGCGCCTTGTATGACTTGGGTGGCTTGGGTTTTACGGCGCGGCCATTTTCCCATTTA
Organism: uncultured Gammaproteobacteria bacterium; assembly: GCA_965368785.1. GTDB lineage: Bacteria > Pseudomonadota > Gammaproteobacteria > Xanthomonadales > Xanthomonadaceae > Silanimonas. The sequence continues at coordinate 3,563 of CBDUOG010000115.1, forward strand.
TAGAACCCCTCACCATCTTTTTTGCCGCGCTTGTTCTCTTGCAGCGTAAAACCTTCCTGTACCGGCACGCCGTGGAACTCGGACATAATCTTTCCGACACTGACCGCTACATCATGCCCAACTGTGTCGACCAGTTCGATCGGCCCCATCGGCATACCGAACTCAAGTGCAGCCTTATCAATAACTGATCCGGGGATGCCTTCTTGCAGGCAACGGACCGCTTCCTGCATAAACGGGGCAAGAATCCGATTGACCAGAAAGCCCGGCGTGCCAGCTACCGGCACGGGTAATTTTTCGATCGACCGGCAGAACGCCGCCAGACGTTGTTCGGTTTCAGAGGAAAGTGAATCGTGTCGCACGATTTCGACCAAGGGCATTAATGCGACCGGATTAAAATAGTGCAGGCCGGCAAAACGGGGTGGGGCAATCAAGTCCTGACTCAATTTGCTCAAAGAAATAGAGCTGGTATTGGATACGAGGATCGCGCCATGCTTCATCTTCGGCTCGAGATTGGTAAAGAGCGTTTTTTTAGCCTCAAGATTTTCAAAAATCGCTTCGATAATTAAATCGGCCTGACTGACATGAATGCCGTCAACGTCGGCGCGCAGGCGGGCCTGAACTTCGCGGCGTTTGTCGGGGTCTTTTACTTTTCGCTCGAACAATTTTTCAGCGCGGTCCAGCGCTGGTTGAATGTA
>CBDUOG010000116.1:0-4234 GCA_965368785.1 uncultured Gammaproteobacteria bacterium
CGACCAATGCCGACCAAAATAGTGCACCGCAATCACCGGCGGCTCGACGATGTTCACCGCAGAACTCTCTTCGCTCTGATTCTTCTTGCCCGGCGAACATCCGGCCAACAACAGCAGCGTCAGAGCAAAGGCGAAAACGGGCTTGAGCATGATCACTGCCGTTAAATAAGCGCCGAGGGCGATTCGGCAGTTTAACGCAGCAGGCCGTGTTGCCAGCAATCTGGACTCTGCTCGCGCTGCGATGCTCGAGAGGTGCGCGCAAAAACAAAACGCCACCCGAAGGTGGCGTCCGTTGCTCAATCAGACTTTTGCGCTTAACCGCACTTGCTGTACCCGCAGTTCAGACAGGTCTGGCAGCCGTCCATCAAAACCAGTGCCTTGGTGTTGCACTTGCTGCACATGCTTGCCGTGGTCGGGAAGCTGCTATCGCTTTCTTCGGCGGCCACTTCAACTTTTCCCGTCTTCTTTTTTGATTTGCCGGCCAAAGCTGCACGCTTTTCCGAGATCAGGCGTTTTTGCTCAGGGCTTAGCTCTTCGTCCATGATCATGCCGATGGCTTTGAGATGGGTTTCAATCACCAGACCAATTTCGGCAACGATCGACGGCATGTACACACCACCGGCCTTGAAGTAACCACCACGCGGATCAAACACAGCGCGCATTTCTTCAACCAGGAAGGTGACATCGCCACCCTTGCGGAACACGGCCGAGATGATGCGGGTCAGCGCAACGATCCATTGAAAGTGATCCATGTTTTTGGAGTTAATGAACACTTCGAACGGGCGACGCAATTCGTGTTCGGTACCCTGATTTAAAATGATGTCGTTGATCGTTACATACAGCGCATGCTCGAACAGCGGCGACTTCACTTTGTAGGTGGCTCCAATCAGCGAGTCCGGGCGCTCGACCTTCTCGTGCATCTGGATGATTTCGGCACCTTCAAACTCTTCAACTTCCGGCTTGGTGCTTTGCTTCGCTTGATCTTCAGGCTTTTGAACCTGATAGCTCTTAATTTTTTTGTTTATCTGAATTGCCATGATGGTGCTCCTGAACCATTGCCGCAGCGGCGCATTGCGCCGCGCTTGCCTATCTGTATTTTAACGCTTAGAACTTGCCGTAGTAACCTTCTTTGAGGGCATCAAAGAGGTTGGCAGCAGTGTGGATCTCGCCGTCATACTCGATCTCTTCATTACCCTTGGCGCGCACCACGGTGCCGTCTTCGAGCTCGAACTCATAAATCGTATTTTCGAGATCCTTTTCCTTAACCAGTACGCCCTGGAAGGCTTCGGGGTTAAAGCGGAAGGTGGTGCAGCCCTTTAAACCCTTTTCGTGGGCGTAGCGGTAGATATCCTTGAACTGATCAAAGGGATAATCGGTCGGGACGTTGGCGGTTTTTGAAATCGACGAGTCCACCCAGATTTGCGCCGCTGCCTGAATGTCGACATGCGCTTTGGGCGAAATATCGTCCGCGGCAATAAAATAATCGGGCAGCTTGGATTCGACTTCTTCGCTGTACGGCATCGCCTTTTGATTGACCAGGTGACGATAAGCGAGCAGCTCGAAACTGTACACATCGACCTTTTCTTTGGACTTCTTGCCTTCGCGGATCACGTTACGGCTGTAGTGATGCGCAAAGCTCGGCTCAATCCCGTTACTGGCATTATTAGCCAGACTCAACGAAATGGTGCCGGTCGGAGCAATCGAACTGTGATGGCTGAAGCGTGCGCCCTGCTCGACCAACTTGGCGACCAATTCCGGTGCGACGGTGGCAACTTTTTGCATGTAGCGGCTGTACTTGGCGTGCAGCACTTTGCCTTTAATCTTGTCGCCGATTTTATAACCGTCGGCTTTCATTTCCGGCCGGCGACGCAGCATCGCGGCATCCACCGTGAACTCTTCTTCCATGACCGGTGCCGGGCCTTTTTCCTCCGACAAGCTTAAAGCCACTTCCCAGCCAGCGATCGCCATTTCGCGCGAAATGGCTTCGGTAAACTCGACGCTTTTCGGCGAGCCGTATTTGACCTTGAGCATGGTCATGGTCGAACCCAGACCCAAAAAACCCATGCCGTGACGGCGCTTGCGGACAATTTCGTCGCGCTGCTTCTGCAACGGCAAGCCGTTTACTTCAACCACGTTATCGAGCATGCGGGTAAACACGCGAACGACTTCTTTGTACTCTTCCCAATCAAATTCGGCCTGATCGGTAAACGCATTGCGTACAAATTTGGTCAGATTCACCGAACCCAACAAGCAGGCACCGTAGGGCGGCAGCGGCTGTTCGCCGCAAGGGTTGGTTGCACGAATGTTTTCGCAGAACCAGTTGTTATTCATTTCATTAACGCGGTCGATCAGGATGAAACCCGGCTCAGCAAAATCGTAGGTGCTGGCCATGATCATGTCCCACAAACCACGGGCACGGACATTGCCATACACGCGGCATGCAACCAGACCGTCATCGCGGGTGACGTAGCCGGTGTTGCTCGGCCAGTCGCGCCAGATCACGTTTTCGGCATCGTCCAAGTTCAGGTCTTTGCCTTCCTTGGTATTGATCGGGAACACCAAGGGCCAGTCGCCATCATCGGCCACGGCTTTCATAAATTCGTCGGTAATCAGCAGGCTCAGATTGAACTGACGCAGACGACCGTCTTCGCGCTTGGCGCGAATGAACTCTTTAACGTCCGGATGGCTAACGTCGAAAGTACCCATCTGCGCACCCCGACGACCACCAGCGGAGCTGACGGTGAAACACATCTTGTCGTAGATATCCATAAACGACAGCGGTCCGGAAGTGTGCGCTCCGGCACCAGCGACAAACGCACCGCGCGGACGCAGGGTCGAAAATTCGTAACCAATTCCGCAACCGGCTTTTAAGGTCAGACCGGCTTCATGGACTTTATCCAAAATGCCGTCCATCGAATCGGGCACGGTGCCCGAAACGGTGCAGTTGATCGTCGAAGTAGCCGGCTTGTGTTCCTGCGCGCCGGCATTGGAGGTAATTCGGCCGGCCGGAATCGCGCCACGACGCAGCGCCCACAAGAAACGCTCGTACCAATACTTTTGCTTCTCCTTATTTGGCTCAGCATCGGCCAAAGCGCGAGCAACGCGCTGATAAGTTGAATCAATGTCCGTATCGACCGGGTCTCCCTTTTTGGTTTTCAGGCGGTACTTTTTGTCCCAGATATCGGTGGATGCGGGTTGCATCGGAATGTCTGAGGATTTGTCTTTTTTAACCGCCTCCAGGCGAACCGTACTCATGTTGCTTTTGTCTCCCTAAATTTCGTTCCCTTTCGGGCATAACGCTTAATTTTTATATTTTTTGGCTGACCCTGGATTTTGCGCATTACGCATCACGCTAACAGACTCAGTCGATAGGCCCTGACCTAACGTATTGACTGGTTTTTATGTGTAAACCGCAACACGAACAAGCCCTCCCGATTTCACCCCAGACCCCTATAGCTAGGGCAACCAGTCCATCTAGCCACTATATATAGTGGCCGCAAAACTCAATACTGCGCCCAGCGCCGGTGCCTGTCAACCGCTGTGCATAGAAATATTTTTGTCAATTGCTGGCCGAGAATATCTCTATTTTTCGTAGCCTTGCGTCCATCGAATTTCATCAATTCAGCTTGAATACGATGCACATACGCCATATTTGATAGCCTCTAAGCAGATCACGTTAAGACCTTTACTATGCGTCCAATCATCTTGTTCAGTTTGCTCATCGCCAGTGCTGTGGGCGGGGCCTTAATTGCCCTGCAATGGGGCTACGGCAGTACGCCGCAAACCGTCGACCCATCGGCGGTCAGCACCGTCAGCCGCCCGGCTCATATGTTGGCCGCGGCAGCCGAGCTGGCATTGCCACCCAAAGCACAGGCCAATATTCAGGCGGCCGATGGAGTTGCCCTGCCCTCGCTGGCGCCCATGCTTGAACCGGTCACTCCGGCAGTCGTCAACATCTATACCAAACAGGTTTCGCAGGTCCGCTCGCCGTTTGCCAACGACCCGATATTCCGGCGTTTTTTCGGGCTGCCGGACGGCCCGCAGGAGCGGGTGAGCCAATCGCTGGGCTCGGGCGTGGTCGTCGATGCGGAGCGCGGTTACGTATTAACCAACCATCACGTAATTGATGGTGCCGATGAGGTGTCGGTGAATTTGGCCGACGGTCGTACCGTCACCGCCGAATTTATTGGCTCTGACCCGGATGTCGATATCGCCTTGATCCGAATCCAGGCTG
>CBDUOG010000117.1:0-4166 GCA_965368785.1 uncultured Gammaproteobacteria bacterium
ATGCTTAATCAGATAAACGCCGTTGACCGACGAAAGTGCATTCACCCAAGATGAATTCGAATCCTTGTCCTGAATGAGTTTCTGGAGATCGCGGTACGAAAGTAACAATTTGTCATATGAGGTGAACTCGCCAATGGAGTTTGGGGGCTTTATCTCAACGATTGGCTTATTTCCTTTTTGCACCCAACTGACAGCAGATTTTCCCCACTCAATTACAAGTCTTTGACTGAGCTCGTCCATCAGAGGCGATTGTATTAAATCATAGCGATCAAACTTTTCGTACATGCGTTCGGGCAAGTCCAATTGGAGTAGAACGCCTCTGTGTTTTGGCTGGAGCTTTCTGTTTTCAATGAAGCCGTTTATCTCCCATATCCCGAGAAACAACGATGTGGTACCACGCGAGGGTGAAAAAATGGCTATATATTTCGCGTTGCCGAACTTGCCCGGCTTTTGCCAAGCGGTGTACTCGGTAAGCTTGTTCCGCTGCTTCAAGTAGGTCTCTAGGATGTCCATATCCCGATTTCCATGACGAACCAGCCTAGTCTGATCAGGATCAACTCCATATATTCGGAGCAGATCAAAAAGGGAGAGCTTGCTGGTCATTCTAAGTTCCTGTTGTGGCATTTTATGGGCGACTGTTGACTCGTTACTTGAGCGGAACAGAGCGCATTCTGAAGTGGGTTGGGTGGGTCTTCGGTATTTCGGAAATGCGATTAAATCCAGTAACTGATGTGGCATTTCTTATTTAGTTAAAACTCGGACTCCGACAATGAGTGCGTTCGCATATTGCCATGAGCGACTTTGTACAGAGTCATAGTAAACTCGCTGTACTGAATCCCTTGGTAGACCTCAATCTGCTCCAGTTCAAATGCATCTGATCTGGCCAGCGCGCCTGTATTCAGGTCTCGGTACCTGATGTCATAGCTTCCCGGCGAAACGGATTCCAGCTTGAAACTCGATCGCCCGGGAATGTAAAAAATGCGCGCCGGGAACTCTTCAATGCCATCTCGAGAAACCAGTTTAATGAATACGTCCGAGTCATTTTGCGTATTGTCGATGGTTACCGTGCAATATCCATCAAAATTTAATACGCGATATCCATCAATATAGTTTGCCTCCACAGGCCAAGGCTGGCCGTTTGGAGCTGTGTCTGGCCGATTGTACGTGTTCGTGCTTCGCGTTGCTGCTGGTGGTGCGACGCGGCTAGATGGCTGGATAGTCGGGGCTGATTCTTGACCCTCAAGGTACCTATTAATCTTGTTGGGATCTTGCTCGGGTTGGGATTCACTGGAGGCTACAGGCTGCACCATAGGGTTTGGGTTGTAAGGAGCCCGGTTTGAGTTCCTCGGGCGACGATCTGCTAGCACTGCGGTCGCAATTAAAAGGATAATTACCAATAACGCAATCACTTGGGTGAAAAAAGGCCATTGAAGCAGCGCCCAAGTGTTTTTCAGGAGGTGAATTCGAACCGTTGTGCCTTGGGCGGGAACGAATTGACGCATTTGCGCAATTAGCTCGTCTGATTCAGTGAAAAACTCATCGCCAAGAACTCCTTTTAGTTGCCTCTCTGAGAGACTTGGTTTCATTTTCTTTGCGTGCCAAATCGCATCTAACGCGATTGCTGATGCCAATTCGCGTTTTCCGTGCGCCCAAAATGCTGCGGCTTGATATGCGGCAAGGCGGGCATTTACGGAATGGTCTTGTTGGCCGCCCACCATGTTTTGGAAGACGGCATGTAGCGACCAAAAAAAACCATGAAGCGACCACCACCCGAGAAGCCAGGTCACCGCTGACGCAATCAATGCTTGCTTCCCCGCACACTGGCTGCAGTAGATTCCCTGGATTGGCCGCCTATATGCTCCGAATACGAAACTAATCACCTGGTAGAAAATTACGTACCTTGGTTGGGCGGTTACTTTGCCGCAGCACATGCACGCTAAGGGGTCAGCTTTTACTGAACTGCTCGCTCTGGAGATCGATGCGTCAATCCCGCTTGCATCGTAGGTTGCTCTGGCCTGAGGTGAGCTGAGTGTATTGTAGGCATCGTTTAGTTTTTGAAACTCAGCCGTCGCACTAGGAGCGGGGTTTCGATCGGGGTGCAGCTCCATTGCGCGTTTACGAAACGCGGCCTTGATTGTTGCAGCATCTGCACTGGGGCTTACCCTGAGTATTGAGTAATAACCGGCGGGGTCGAGTGTTTGGCTGGTGCTCATTTTCGCTATTCGGTGAGTGGCGGATGCGTTCTGGCATAAAACGCACTATCCACCGGCAAATGGCCATCGCTAGCGCTCTGGCTTTGAAAAAGAGGCAGAACCCAATGGCCTCTCGCAATAGCGGGTCTTTGACGGCCGGTAGCGTTCAGTTTGAGCGTTTAATGCCTCAATAGGAGTGCAGGCATGTTCAGCTATTTCAAGAAGCGCAGGGCAATTCTGGAGGCACGAGAGACCATCGGAGTCGAACTACACCGTCAAATTTGGGCTGCGATGAACCGCAGCGAACTAAAGACTTCAGAAAGACTGAGTACCGCCTTCATACCGGGGTATGTCTATTGGTTCGTCAGGATGGGATTTAGCTCACAGGGCATGGACGGAGGATCTCTAGTTGATAAACACTTACCGATTGTTTGCGACGGCGTAATACCGTTAAAGCTGCATACAATTTTTCAGAGTCAGTTGGCTGCGCTAGAGGTTGCGCATGAAATTAAGGATCAATTCAATCCCATTCGTGGGACTACGACCAGCCCAGCCAGGCTTAAAGCTCTTTTTGAAAAAGGTGTAGAGATGGGTGTTTTGGACGGGTCGTCACTTTCGTCGAGACCCGACAATCTCAGAAAATACCTCATGTGCGAGCAATTGCCTTGATAAACGATAAGGTGTGGGCGGTCTAGTCAAGCGTGGTTGGGGAATAGCACGGCCTTTCACAGTTTGTATTTCGATATTTGTAAGGAGCAGGAAGTGGAGAAGACGAGAAGCAAATATGCTCAGTCATTTATTCGAGACGGGCACGCATGCGTCTATTGCGGCAAAGATCTTTTAGAGAGTCTGGATATGTTCATCATGTCTAATATCGATCACTTGATTCCCCTAGCGATGAATCCGGAAGATCCTGAGAACGTTCTGAACAGGGTTTCCTCGTGCGGTGTCTGCAATGCGTTGAAGCATACATTTAACCCAGTAGATCCAGGTGTGAAGCGCATAAATAACGAGCAAGAACGGCTTGCCGCAATTGAGAGAGCTAAAGCGCACATTAAGTATAAGCGCGAAACTGGCGACGGTACGCAACATGTGCGTAATTACAATGCTTGGCTAAAAGAAACAGGTAGAGCACCAAAAAAGCGGGCAGAGGGCTAAAATTGAAATCGCTAGTAATTCCATTGGTGGTTGCCATCCTGTTGGGCGGGTTCACTCATCAGGACGCAGATGATTTCGAGCTCTCTCCCGTTAACCCAGGGCATTTAGTGAGCCCTGAGCCGGATGTATGCGACCCAAGAGAGATGCCTGGCCACACTAATTTCTCACCGCAAAATCTGGATACCCATAATTTGGATTGATCCATCCATCGCCGTGAACTTCGCGGCGTCTTGTTTTTCTTCACTCGATGTTGAGACACTTCGGTTTGCTTCGGGCGCGCTAGATACGCTGCCGTTGTCAGGAGGGCCCCTGGGCGTTCTAAACGAAATGGGGGTATTAACCGGGGTATCTATGCTTTCCATGACTTTCAAAAGCCTGGTAAATCAAACAGATAGACTCAGTATGCGATTCCTCTTTCCGCATCTTCAAAAGCAGACTCTCTGGCTCTAATCTCAAACCAGCAACTCAATCAATTTCTGACATTCGGCTTCGGTGCGCACAATATGCTTTTGCCACGAAATACCGTGGGTATAGGAGTCAAGCATCCGAGCCAAACCGTATTGCAAATTACCGGGCATGATCACCACAAAGGTAATGTTCGGATTGATTCGCGCTGCATCCTTTACTGCATACGCAAACTGCTTGACCGCTTCGGTGCTAGTGGCCGGGGCAACCACTGAGTCGGTGTAGTCTGCCACTAGCATTTTCGCGTGGATAAACGTCTTGCCCTCATTCATCGCGACGCGCTCCTGCAAAGACTGCAGCGTGTCTTCAACGCTCACCTCGCCGCTATAATTGCAGCGAATGACCGCGCCC
>CBDUOG010000118.1:0-4163 GCA_965368785.1 uncultured Gammaproteobacteria bacterium
CTGGCCCGTCTGAGCCTGCATCCGGCGCGCTTGTGGTTGCTCGACGAGCCTTATGCAAACCTTGATCTGGCCGGTATCGCCTTAGTTAACCAGCTCATTGACGCGCACTGCCACGACGGCGGCGCAGTGTTAATGACCAGCCATGGCGCCTACGCCACGCCGCAGGTGGTCTTACGCCAGATGAACCTCAACGAGGCGGTGGCCGCATGAGCACAATCTCGTACTCGCTGGGCCGGGCGCTGCGCGCGCAAATCCGCCGGGACTTTCTATTGGTTTGGGCGCGCCGTGGCGATGCCTTGCAGCCGTTGATGTTCGCCTTGATGGTTGCCACCCTGTTTCCGTTTGCCTTAGGCGGTGAGCGTGAGACCTTGGCCGGTTTAGCATCGGGAATAATCTGGGTCACCATCCTGTTGTCGTCACTGCTCGGATTAGATGCGCTGTATCGCGGCGATCACGACGACGGGTCGCTGGAGCAGATGTTGCTCGGCCCCACACCGCTACATCTGATTATTCTGATCCGCATCGGTGTGCATTGGCTGACCGCGATCGCGCCGCTCATTTTGGTTACACCGTTACTGGCGCAAATGCTGCACCTGCCCAGCGAGCAATTGCCGACCCTGATGATCTCGCTACTTCTGGGTTCTCCGCTGCTCAGCTTGCTTGGCGCCGTTGTTGCTGCGCTCACAGTCGGTATACGTCGCTCTGGTATGATTCTCGCGCTGCTCGCCCTGCCTTTATTTATTCCGGTATTGGTGTTGGGTGCCGGCAGCGTGGTGGCCGCCGCGCAGGGCTTACCGGTTGATGGTGTATTTATGCTGCTCGCCGGCGCCTTGCTTCTGGCCATCGTTTTGGCTCCCCTCGCTGCTGCCGCAGCCATTCGAATTGCATTGACATGAACGTGCTTTTGCTTTGGTTTCACCGCACTGGATCACCGCCGAACTTTGATCGCTTCGCCGCACGCTGGATGCCGTGGTTTTACTATCCGGCGATTCTGTGTTTTGCCGCCGGCATCTACGGCGCACTGTGGTTGATGCCGGCCGACTTTAAACAAGGCGACAGCTACCGCATTTTGTATATCCACGTTCCCGCCGCCTGGTCGGCCATGTTTATTTTTGTGGCGATGGCGATTCAGGCATTTATCGCGCTGGTTTGGCGGATCAAGATCTGCGAAATTCTGGCGATGGCCTGCGCGCCGATTGGTGCCATCTTTGCTGCGGTCACCCTGGCCACCGGCTCCATCTGGGGCCACCCGACTTGGGGCACGTGGTGGGAATGGGATCCGCGCCTGACGTCGATGCTGGTCATGCTGTTTATCTATCTGGGCGTGATCGGTTTGTATCAGGCAATTGAAGATCGCCGTGCAGCCGCGCGCGCCGCCAGCTTTCTGGCATTGGTCGGCGTGATCAATGTGCCGATCGTGCATTTTTCGGTGAAGTGGTGGAATTCACTGCATCAAGGCGAAACCATTAAATTATTCGGCGAATCCAGTCTGCACGAAAGTATGCTCTGGCCGCTGCTGCTGACGGTACTCGCCAGCAAGTTATGGTTTGTCGGTTCAGTGCTGCAGCGTGCGCGCGTGATCAACCGGCAGAACGAGTCCAATCAAACGTGGTTGCACGAGCAACTGCAGCGGGAAAATTCATGATTGACCATTGGAATTATGTCTACGTCGCGTTCGGCATTTTTGTCTTGGCCCTGCTGTGGGATTTTTTCCTGCCGCGCTTTCAACTTAAATCGTTGGCCCGAGCATTTAAATTGCGTCAACGGCGCCAGCAGGAAAATAAGCAATGACCCCGACCCGTAAACGCCGACTGATGATTATTGCCGCGTTCGTTATGCTGGCTGCGGCCGGCATCGCGTTGTTGGTGTATGCGCTGCAAAGTAATTTGAACTATCTGTACTCACCCAGCGAAGTGCGCGCCGGCCAGATTGCCGAAGGTGCCAACTTTCGCCTCGGCGGCGTGGTTTTGGAAGATAGCGTGCGGCGCAGCGAAGGCAGCCTGCTCGTTCAATTCGCAGTAACCGACCGCGTGCACAATTTCCCGGTTCGCTTTGAAGGCATCATGCCGGATATGTTTCAGCAAGGCACCAGCGTAATCAGTCACGGTCGAATTGAAAACGGTTGCTTTGTAGCGGTTAAGGTTCTGGCTAAGCACGACGAAACCTATATGCCCGAAGAAGTCGCCAAGGCAATTGCCGAAGCCGGTGCCGCAGGCGATGCGCAGCCCGCTATGTCGGCAGCCGAAGTTTCTGCGCTTCTCGCACCGTGTAACTAAGGATTTATTTTGCTCGCAGAATTCGGACAGTTATTCCTGATCAGCGCATTGCTGATTGCCGCATTGCAAGCCAGTCTGCCTTTGCTTGGTGCACGCTACGCGCGTAGCAGCTGGATGCAAATGGCACCTAAGTTGGCACTGTTGCAATGCCTGGCTATTGCGGCCGCATTTGCGGTGTTAAGCTGGGCTTTTATCAGCCACGACTTATCGGTGGCCTATGTCGCACAACATTCGCATATTGAGTTGCCGGCGATTTATCAATTCACCGCGGTGTGGGGTGGGCACGAAGGCTCGTTCCTGTTGTGGTTATTAATTCTATCGATATGGGGCGCCGCAGTTGCCTTGTTCACAAAATCCATTCCGGAAAAATCACGGGCGCTGGTGTTGGCCATTTTGGGCATGGTGTCGGTCGGCTTTATTGCATTCATCGTGTTTACCTCCAACCCGTTTGAGCGCTTGTTGCCGGCTGCGCTGACCGGCCAGGATCTGAATCCTCTATTGCAAGACCCGGGCATGATTTTGCATCCGCCCTTGTTGTACATCGGCTACGTCGGTTTTGCGGTGAGTTTTGCTTTCGCGCTGGCATCGCTCATTGACAGTGGCGACAAGCAACAATGGATGCGTTGGTCACGGCCTTGGACCAATGTCGCGTGGGGCTTTCTCACCTTAGGCATTGCTCTGGGCAGTTACTGGGCCTATTACGAGCTCGGCTGGGGTGGTTGGTGGTTCTGGGATCCGGTAGAAAACGCCAGCTTTATGCCATGGCTGGCCGGCATCGCATTAATTCATTCGCAGGCGGTCACCGAAAAGCGCGGCATTTTTTATTCGTGGACCACACTGCTGGCGATCGCTGCATTTTCACTGTCGCTACTTGGCACATTCTTAGTGCGCTCCGGTGTGATTACCAGCGTGCACTCTTTTGCATCGGATCCCGAGCGCGGATTATTTATTCTGGGTCTGTTGGTGATTGTGGTCGGCGGCTCACTGCTCTTGTTTGCTCTACGCAACCCCAGCAGTAGCGCTAAGCCCTTCGCCTTGTATTCGCGCGAGACCTTATTGCTGGTAAATAACTTGCTGCTCACGGTTGCCACCATGATGATTCTGCTCGGCACGCTGTACCCGTTGCTGGCAGAAGCTTTGGATATGGGCAAAGTCTCGGTCGGCCCGCCCTACTTCGGCTTTATGTTCTTCTGGTTGATGGCGCCGCTGGTGTTGTTGATTCCCTTTGGACCGCTCACCCGCTGGCAGCAGGACAAAGGCCTGTCGGCGCTCAAAATGTTGACGCCCTGGCTGCTGATTAGTGTGCTGTTGGGCGCATTGATGGCCCTGCCACTGACCGGCTTTGGTTTGCGCACCGCGCTGGGTTTCATCGCCGGCGTGTGGCTGCTGTTGGGCACAGGGCATTTTGTTCGTGCGCGCTGGAAAAACTCCGGCCGCTTAAGTGCGGAGATGATCGGCCTCTCGCTGGCGCATATCGGTGTGGGTGTATTTGTTATTGGCGTACTGGTCAACGAAAGCACGATGATCGAAAAAGATGTCGCCGCCGCACCGGGCCAGCAATTTGAATTACGCGGCTACACCTTCGAGTTCGCTGGCACCCGTGTGGAACAAGGCCCGAACTATATTTCTGATCTGGGTGAAATACGCGTGTATCAATCCGGTGAGCTGATCAAAATCCTGCACCCCGAAAAACGTTTTTATACAGCGAGCCGGCAAATAATGACCGAGGCCGATTTCTCGGCCAGTGTTTTGCGTCACTTATATGTCGCTCTGGGTGAACCCCTGGACGCACAAAAATCTTCATGGGCGCTGCGTCTGTATGTAAAACCCTTCATCAGTTGGATCTGGTTCGGCGCCATTTTGATGGCCCTTGGCGGCTTTGTTGCG
>CBDUOG010000119.1:0-4135 GCA_965368785.1 uncultured Gammaproteobacteria bacterium
CCCATCGTAGGCATAGGCGGCATAAAACTCACTGCCAGCAAACAACTGCGCACTGAAGCCGTAGCCCGACAAGCTCGGCGAATACCAATGGCCGTTGGTGGCAAAGCCTGCCGGACAACTGCTGGTTAAACGCGTCATTGTTTCCGAACCGGTTTCGCCGTCAATGTTGTAGCTGAAGACCAAATTATCTGCATCAATTTCGGTGATCGTCACGTTACCAATGACCGTATGCACCGCACTACTGCCATTCCATGTGTCACGCGCAATTGGCGATGTCCATACACCACGATCCGGCGACGGGTCGGCCGCTTGCGCGTAGTACCAGGTGGGCGTGCCATCTTGCAGGTAGGCGTACCACACCAGCACACGTTGACCGCCCACTCGATCGTAGAATATTCCGTGACCGGATCTACTCGGGTTATAGAAATGCCCGGCAGTTTGAGCCGGCACTGAGCCGACACTGTTGATGGTTGCCCATACGGTGACCGAAGCTTTGCTCAGTGAGTTATTAACCGGCGTAATGTACCAACGACCGGCCGACAATTGCGCACCCGAGAGCGTGATCGACTTTGACTGACTCGCATTCGTCTGGCTGGCATCAGCGGACCCACGGGGCGGTGCTACTGCCACGGTTGCGGTGTCGCTAAAAGGCACCCTCGCCACGTAAAGGTCAACGTCCTGACTGGCAGATTGACTGAATGTATTGAATGTCACCGATGTCGCATACGAGGGTATATCAATAAACAAACCATCGTGTGCCGTTCCCGCCTTCAGGCTCACAACACGACCAGCACCCGCGCCTGAACCTGGTGCAATAGAGTATGGAGTAACCGCATCCCCGCTCTTGGTCAATCGAATCGGGATCTGGAAAGACTCGTTTGTCCCGTCTTGCGCAACAAAGACCGAGGCCAAACGTGATTCGCCATCAACCAACGTGGGGTCAGCCCACCCTGCACGAATGCTGTAGGTTGAACTGGCATCGACAATGCCGGGGCCGGTAACCGTTAACTTTCCATCCGTTGAAGCAATACCCGAAGTAACACCTTGCTCCACCGAGACGACATCTGAGCCACCGGGCGATCCTGATGTCCAGTTCTGCACCAAAATCCAATAATTTCTTTGAGCCGCTCCGGCTGGCTGCAATACTTCGAAGGCGCACAGTTCGGTCGCGTCGGCACTGACTGATCGACATACTTCGCCAGATAGCGCCGGGGTTGTACTACCGCTGGTGTTATAGCCGACAAACAAATCAACATCCTGCGAGGTCGCCGAGTCGGTCGTGACATATATGTAATGGCGTCTAGGTGTTGATCCCAAATTCAACGGAACAGTCAACACAGAAGACCATGTGCCGTTCGCAGAGTTAAACGGACCGTCATATGGATTACTGGGTGTCGGATCCTGCACCAGGGCTGGCGTCAGTGGCTTAGACATCGGCGTAAGCGTGGTTGCTGAATACGCAACGGTGCTGCTCGCTGTCGCAGTAGTCACGCTCATGTCCAGATAACCGCGATCCAGACTGACCGGCCGGTCCAGCAGTGAAGGTGCGGAAAAACCATCTGATGAAAAAATCGCTACGGGAAATTTCAAATTTTTGTTGGCATCAGCATTATTGCGCAAGGTGACATTGCCGTAACTCCATAAGCCCAAAATACTCGGATTGCTGACATCCACATTAAACGTAATGCTTTGAGTTGTACCGTTGTTCAAACTAAAAGCTGTCACATCTGGCGTTACCACTGCGCCACCGACAACGTTAACTTCGACGGTCCAGTTCTCGTTAGATAAACCTGTCAATGTTCGGCTAAACGTACACGTCGTCACACAGTTCGCGTTGGCCAAGCCCGGTAAATTCAATGTGTGGACTGTCGCAATACTGCCTGCCCGGAATTGAGCACCGGTAATATTCAGGTAGGCACCGGCATTTGCCGCTTTGGTCAAATCAATCGTACCGGCACCCCGGTCCATCGGCGTTGTGGGCGATCCGGAATAAGTAACGGTATCGCGCGCGGTAAGCATCAATGCGGAATGTACCTGACTCGGGCCCCAGGTGGGGCGCGCAGCAAGCAGCAACGCCGCCGCACCGGCGGCATGCGGCGATGCCATCGACGTGCCCGAAAGCGTTGCAGTTCCGCTGCTATCGTGTGCCGCGGCGATAATGCTTGAGCCGGGCGCAACAAAATCCGGCTTGATCAGACTCAGGCCGAATGCCGGGCCACGACTGCTGTAGCTGGCCAAAGTGTCCGATGTTTTTGAGATCGCGCCGACAGCCATAGTCCACGGCGCACTTTTGACCGTCGTGCCCTCGCCGGGGCCAGAGTTTCCGGCCGAAGCGGCCACAACAATGCCGGCCTCACGCGCAACCAGAAATGCCTCCGTCACCGAGTTGGAAAAACCATCCGGTGTGGGTGCAATATTTCCCCAGGGATCCGCGGGACCACCGCTGATCGAATAGTTGATGACATTAACGCCATCAGCTACCGCTTGATCAACCGACTTGAGTAACGGTAAGCCCGGACAGCCATCGTTATCACAGGCTTTGTATGCCACGATATTTGAGCGCGGCGCGACACCGCTCATGGTTCCGCCGGAGATCGCAACAGGGTTACCCACAGCGGTGCTGGCCGTATGCGTGCCGTGGCCATCGGTGTCCGACGCATCAGCGCTTGTGCCGTCGTTCCCGCCGTCGATGAAGTCCCATAAACCCACAACTTTAGTGCTGCATTTGCCCGCTCCAGCCGGAGTGGCGCAGTGTCCCTTAAAAACACCGAGCGGATTAATATGGGTGTAACTGCCGGACGTGGCAGTAAACGATGGGTGAGTGCGATTGACACCTGAATCAATGACACCGACAACAACGCCCTCACCCCGGGTCGTAACGCCGGCGCTACCGTTCCACAAAGTATCCGCCTTGATCCACTGCGGTCCCAGGGTGGTATCCAATTGCTCGATGGTCTCGGGCACGACCGCACGTACACCCGGTACGGCGCGCAGTTTTTGCGCCTCGGCTGCGCTCACGCGAACACCCAGGCCGTTCACGGCATGCTTGAAGCTAAATTCCGATTTCAAACTACGGCCCACTTTTTGACTCATCGACTGCAGGCGCTGATCATGTAGACCGGTCAGAAAATCTGTATAAGCCACCGCCTCCGGTGAGCGTGAGTCGTACTTTTGTGCACCGGTTACCGATGGACTCACTGCTTTGAGTCGCACTGCGCCGGGTTCTTTACCGGCTGCAAAACCCTTAAATGAAGCGGCAGGTGCTTCGTCAAACAGCACGATCCATCGCCCCGTCGGGGACTCAAATAACTTGGCTTTGGCGCTATCCGCTGTTTTGGATGAGGAAAGCTCGGATTTAGAAGAAGCGTCTTCCGTTACACTCAGGCCAAGACCCAGACTTAAGGCGATGACCAAGGGGCTAATACGCATGCGGATTTCCATACAATGAATAAGGCAATCTTCGAGTCTAACCAAACCATCGCAGATCACAAAGCTAGATTCTGTGAATTGGTGCAAAAATATCTGGCAGCCGAGTATCAGGCGACACTGAATTGTCGGACCGTCGACCTGCGCATCGGGCAGTCCTGCCCCGCAGTGGACTCTCTAGGCCGCGTATTTTCCGTGATTTCTGCCTGCAATCCGCGATCGCAGCGGCTCGATAAAGCAACCAATGAACAGCGTCATGGGCAGCTTGTTCATGAACTTGAAAAACGGGCGCTGGAATTCCATCCGGCGATCAATGGCATCGAATCACTTGAATGGCAGGAACCCTCCGCGCTGCTCGTCGATGTGGGGGTCGATTTGGCCGATGAGCTGGCAAAAAAATTCGAACAGAACGCGATTTTGCGTTGGCATGCTCAGAAACCGGTAAAATTGCGACTGTACAGCGCCAAATCGCAATGCGATCTGGAATCTCCCTTCATCGAATTTGCCGTAGCCGATCAGTGACCCAACTCCACGCCACGGACCCAGCTTTGCTGACGGTTCGTCAACTCAGCTTTTACCGCAATCAAGAGCGCATCTTCGGACCGCTGAGCTTTAGCGTGAGCGCCGGTGAAGCCTTGTTGATGCGTGGTGATAATGGCGCAGGCAAAACCACGCTTTTGCGCATTCTTGCTGGATTGCTGGCGCCGAG
>CBDUOG010000120.1:0-4054 GCA_965368785.1 uncultured Gammaproteobacteria bacterium
ATCAATAACACCGAAACCTATGCATCGGTGCCGGCCATTATGCGAAACGGTGGCGAGTGGTTCCTTGGACTGGGTAAGCCGAATAATGGTGGGCCGAAAATCTTCTCGGTGTCTGGCCATGTTGCCAACCCGGGCAATTTTGAAATTCCTCTGGGCACGCCGTTCAAAGATCTGCTTGAAATGGCCGGCGGTATTCGCGGTGGCCGCAAACTAAAGGCAGTCATTCCCGGTGGTTCGTCAATGCCGGTGTTACCGGGTGACACCATGCTCGAGTGCACAATGGACTACGACTCGATCCAGAAAGCCGGCTCCGGCTTGGGTTCTGGTGCGGTCATCGTGATGGACGACAGCACATGCATGGTTCGCGCCTGTCATCGGATTGCGCGTTTCTACTTCAAAGAAAGTTGCGGTCAGTGCACACCATGTCGCGAGGGCACTGGCTGGATGTATCGAATGCTGTCGCGGATCGTCAATCACACTGCAACGCTTGATGATTTGCAGATGCTGCGCGCGGCCGCCGGCCAAATTGAAGGGCATACGATCTGCGCCTTCGGTGAGGCTGCAGCGTGGCCGGTACAAGGTTTCCTTCGTCATTATTGGAATGAATTTGAATACGCGATCGTAAACAAGCGTTTTCTTGTAGACGGTCAGGCAATGGAGAAGGCGGCATGAGTGCACAACCCAGCCAGCCCGTGAGCGATTTAATTAATATCGAGATTGATGGTGTTGCTATGCAGGCACCTAAAGGCTCGATGATCATTCAGGCGGCCGATAAGGCCGGCGTAGCAATTCCGCGTTTTTGTTATCACGAGAAACTACCAATCGCTGCGAACTGTCGTATGTGTTTGGTTGACGTTGAGAAGATGCCCAAGCCGGCGCCGGCCTGCGCTACGCCGGTTATGGAAGGCATGAAGGTCACCACGCAGACCAAGCGCGCGCTCGACTCACAGCGCAACGTCATGGAATTCCTGCTGGTGAATCATCCGCTTGATTGTCCGGTTTGCGACCAGGGCGGCGAATGCGAATTGCAGGACGTCGCGTTGGGCTATGGTCGCTCGGTCAGCCGTTATGTTGAACGCAAACGCGTCGTAGCAGACGAGGATTTGGGTTCGCTCGTCGCGACCGAAATGACCCGCTGCATTCACTGTACGCGTTGTGTGCGTTTTACGGCCGACGTGGCAGGCACCTATGAGTTGGGTGGCATGTACCGCGGTGAGAACTTACAAATTGGCACTTATGACGGCAAACCATTGATGACCGAGCTTTCCGGCAACGTGGTTGATGTATGCCCGGTTGGTGCGCTGACGAATAAAGTATTTCGCTTCCGCGCCCGCCCATGGGAGTTAACTGCGCGCGAGGGTGTGGCTACGCATGATGCGCTGGGTTCAAACCTGTTCCACCACGTGCGTCGTGGCGAGATTTTGCGCAGTGTGCCGCGTGACAATGAGTCGGTGAACGAATGCTGGTTGTCTGATCGCGATCGCTATAGCCATCAGGGTTTATATGCTCAGGATCGGGCCAAACAGCCGAAGATTAAGGAAAATGGCCAATGGCGTGAAGTTTCCTGGAGCGATGCTCTGGAACGAGCCGGTGGCGTGATCAAGGCGACTGCTGCACGCGAAATGGGTGTGCTCGCGCATCCGGCGACATCTAATGAAGAAGGTGTCTTGTTGGCGCGGATGGCAGATGCGTTGGGTATTGAGAATATTGATCATCGCCTCAATCAGATTGACGCGAGTGACGCGGCGCAAGCCACTGTTTTTGATGTGCCGGTGGCACAGATGGAGCAGGCTGATTTGTTTGTGATTGTCGGCTGCAATATTCGCCATGAGCTGCCTTTAGTTCACGCCCGCATGCTCAAAGCGAGCAAGCAGGGTGCCAAAGTCGTGGTGATCAATCCGGTCGACTTCTCGTTTAGCTTCAGCGTCGATCATAAGTCTATCGTCAAGCCATCGCAGTTGCCTGGCTCGCTCGCCGCACTCGCGGCTGAGTTAGGCGCCCCGACCCATGTTGCAGCGATTTCAAATCCGGAAACCGCGGCAATGGCGGCCTTAATTAAATCCGCTGAACGGCCAGTGCTGGTCCTGGGTGAAATTGCCGAAGCGCATCCGCAGGCTGCGAGCCTACGAGCACTCGCCGCAGCGATGAGCGCGCACAGTGCGTTAAAGATTAATCGTATACCGCAAGGCGCCAACGCGGTCGGATTGTCCCAGCAAGGTCTTGTGCCAAGCGGACAGGGCCTGAGCGCGCGCGCGATGCTGGCTTCCTCATTAAAGACCTATGTATTGTTCGGCATTGAGCCCGAATACGATTTGGGCTTGAGTAGCGATCACGTGCAGGCGCTCGCTGCGGCAACTGTGGTCGCCTTCACTGCCTATGAAAGTGAGTCCTTACTGGAAATCGCGGATGTGATCCTGCCGATTGCTGCCAATGCAGAAATCGACGGCAGCTACACCAATCTCGACGGACAGGTGCAGCTCAGTCGTGCCGCAGGCAAAGCGCCGGGTGAAGCACGTTCGGGCTGGCGTATTTTGCGCGCGTTGGGCGAACAGCTGGCGATCGATGGCTTTGATTTTATGGATCTCGATAGCCTGCGTCAGAGCATGTCGCCCAAGCATAAGAATGCGAATCCATCTGCCGCGCCGGGATTGTCGAATGCCAACTCCG
The DNA here is from genome assembly GCA_965368785.1 of uncultured Gammaproteobacteria bacterium. Lineage (GTDB taxonomy): Bacteria > Pseudomonadota > Gammaproteobacteria > Xanthomonadales > Xanthomonadaceae > Silanimonas. The sequence goes on from CBDUOG010000120.1 coordinate 2,668, forward strand.
GCTTTGAGCGCATCAGCACAACGCCTATTTATCGTGCGGACGCGCAACTACGTCGCAGTACCGCGCTCAATGAGCATCCGCTTACGCGCGGAGCCGGAGCGGTTTTGCATCCGGAAGATGCGATGGCCCTGGGCTTTAAAGAAGGCATGATCGTCAAAGTGAGCGATAGCTCCGGTAAGGCTTCGATGCCACTGCGGCTTAACGCAGGATTGGCCAGGGGCTGTGTGTGGATTGAGAACGGCTATAACGCGACCGCGGCATTGCGCACCTTCGGCCACGTCGAGATTAGCGGAGGTGGCGCATGATCGACATGGTTCGCGAGTTCTTCCTCGGCTACGGTGGCTTGGGTGAGTTTGCCTGGCTGTTACTGCGCGTCTTGTTGGTGATGATTCCATTAACCCTAGCGGTTGCCTTTTTCACCTTATTTGAACGCAAAGTCATTGGCTGGATGCATGTGCGCCATGGGCCTATTTATGTGGGCCGCTTCATCCCGGGCGTTGGCCTTATCCAGGCATTCGCCGACGTGTTTAAGATGTTGTTCAAAGAAATCATCATGCCCTCGAGCGCGAACAAGGTTCTGTTTCGCCTGGCACCTCTGATCACCCTGGCGCCGTCGTTTGCGGCATGGGCACTGGTGCCGTTTGATGAGGGTGTGGTGCTCGCCGATATCGATGCGGGCTTGCTGGCTCTGTTAGCGCTAACTTCGATGGGCGTTTATGGCGTCATCCTGGGTGGCTGGGCATCTAACTCGAAGTATGCGTTTTTGGGCGCATTGCGTTCGGCCGCGCAGGTCATTAGTTACGAAATTGCCATGGGTTTCGCCCTGGTCGGCGTTATTGTCGCTGCCGGCACGATGAATATTTCTGACATCGTTCGCGCTCAGGGCGGCGATGCGGGCATGTTCGAATGGTTTATGTGGCCACTGCTGCCGCTGTTTATCATTTACTTTATATCCGGCGTGGCCGAAACCAACCGTGCTCCGTTTGACGTCGCCGAGGGCGAGTCCGAAATCGTTGCCGGTTTTCACGTTGAATATTCAGGCTCGGCCTTCGCAATCTTCTTCCTGGCCGAATACGCCAATATGATTCTGATCGGCTTCCTGGCTGCGCTGTTCTTTATGGGCGGCTGGTTGTCACCGTTCCCGGAAAGCTGGGGCGTGCTCGGAATGCACGGTTGGTGGTGGCTGTTCGCCAAAGCCTTCCTGTTCGCATTCTTCTATGTCTGGTTCCGCGCAACGTTCCCGCGCTATCGCTATGACCAGATCATGCGTCTGGGTTGGAAGATATTTATTCCGATCACCATTGTGTGGATTTTTGTCGCAGCAGTTGCCGTCTATCTCGGCTGGTTTGTGGCGGGAGCATGAGCATGCATGTAAAACAATTTACCC
>CBDUOG010000121.1:0-4042 GCA_965368785.1 uncultured Gammaproteobacteria bacterium
GGTAATGGCTGCTCGGGCAGCAGCGGTGAAGTACTGTTTGGCGGTAAGAAACAAACGGTCTATCAAGTACCGCCGTCGCGGCAGACCAAGCACGGGGAAAAGGCATGAGATTTCTCAAGCTGATTGGTGTCCTGATGGACTACCCGCAGGAGGAGCTCTGGCTAAATCGTGAGGAGCTGATCGAGGCCTGCGATGACCAGACGCTGGATAAATCATCGCGCAAGAAGCTTAAGTCCTTTGCCGAAAATTTACTTGAGCAGGACCCGCTGACCGCGCAGGAGCGCTGGCTCGGCGTGTTTGATCGCGGTCGCTCGATGAGTCTGTTGCTGTTTGAACACATCCATGGCGAGTCGCGTGATCGTGGTCAGGCCATGGTGGATCTGCTGGATGCGTTCAAGAAAGCCGGGTTTGAACTCGATTCGCGAGAGCTGCCCGACTATCTGCCCTTGGTGCTTGAATACTTAAGTTTGCGAACCCAGGAAGAGGCGCAGGATTGGCTGCATCATGTCTCGCATATTCTGAGTCTGCTGGCGGCGCGCGCGTCTGAGCGTAAAAGCCCGTATCAGGCGCTATTTGAAGTGTTGGTGCAGTTTGCTGAAGGTAAGCTGGAGATCACCTCGTTTCTGCAACGCGTTGCGCAGGAGCCGCGCGATGACACGCCTGAAGCCATGGACAAAGTGTGGGAAGAAGAGGCGGTTCGATTCGGGCCGGAAGCGCCCGGTCAGGATTGCGATGCGCCGAGCCGGCTGCCACAAGGTGCCGTTGTTAAAAATGCACAGGTGAGATCATGATTAACTTCATTAATGAATTCTGTTTTCAGTTTTTCCCCTACATCGCTATGTCGGTTTTGTTGATAGGTAGTTGGGTTCGTTTTGACAAAGATGCCTATACCTGGCGTACCGGTTCCAGTCAGCTGCTTTCCGACAAAGGTTTGCGTTGGGGCAGCAATCTGTTTCACATCGGTGTGATCGCGGTTCTGGCAGGCCACTTTGTTGGACTGCTCACGCCCGAGTCGATCTACCATGTGTTTATCACCTCGGCGCAGAAGCAGTTGCTGGCGATGGTCGCCGGTGGCGTGTTCGGTGCGATGTGTTTTGTCGGCTTGACGATTCTGATTATCCGCAGGACCTTTAATCCCCGTATCCGCGCGATCTCCAGTTTCCGCGATCATCTGATTTTGTGGCTGCTCTATGCGCAACTAATTCTCGGCATGATCAGTATCGGCATTTCCACCGGCCATATGGACGGTGAGCAAATGGTCAAACTGGCTAACTGGGCGCAACACGTGGTTACCTTCCGTTGGGGCGCTGCTGAGTTTATTGCCGACGCGCATTGGGTCTACAAAGCACACGTGTTCCTCGGCATGTGGTTGATCCTGCTGTTCCCGTTCACCCGTTTGGTACACATCTGGAGTTTGCCCTTGTCGTACTTGCGTCGTCCGTATCAAGTGGTGCGTCGCCGTCAAGCTGCCATTCGCTATAGCGATCGCTGATAGGATTTCTGATGTCTAAAGTTCTGCCTCTGAAATTGATGCCGCAGGTCGATGCCGCTGCGATTACCGGAAAGTTCGACGTACCTGCGAACACCGATAATGCTGGCGCGTCGATAAGCGTGGGTGATCGCGTCATCACTGAAACCGAAGTGGCGCGGGAGATGCAGCATCATCGGTCCTCCAATCCGCATCAGGCCCGGGCAGATGCAGCGCGGGCACTGGTGGTACGTTCGCTGCTTAATCAGGAAGCCGCGCGCTTAGGTTTGCCTGAAACGGTAGAGCCGGAAGCCAAAGAAACCATTGAAGAAGCCTGCATGCGCGTGTTGATTGACCGTGAAGTGAGTGTTCCGGTGATCAGTGATGCGGATAAGCGGCGCTATTTTGAAGCGAATCGCGAGCGCTTTCATGCGCCCGACCAGGTGAATGCGCGGCATATTCTGCTTGCGGCGGCACCCGATGACATTGACGGTCGGCTAAAGGCGCGAACATTAGGCGATGAGCTGATCGCGCAGTTGCGCGAGGTACCTGAGCGATTCGCCGAATTCGCTCAGAAACATTCTGACTGTCCATCGAAGGAGGTCGGTGGCGATTTAGGTCCGATTAGCCGTGGTCAGACCACGCCGGAATTCGATCGCCAGTTATTTATGCTTAAGCAAGGTCTCGCCGGCTGCACCGTAGAGTCGCGTTATGGCCATCATGTGGTGTTTGTGGATGCGATAAATAAGGGCGAATTAATTGACTTAGAGCAAGTGGACACATTGATCTCCGATTATCTTGAAATTCAGAGTCGGCAACAGGCGATTCAGCATTATCTGCTTTCGCTGGAAGCCCGTTTTCCGGTTCAGGGTATGGAGCAGTACGAACCAGAGGCCGCCTAGCGCGCCCACTTCGCTAACTTCGTGCCGGATGATATTTCAATCCTCGGGAGTTTGTTATGCACGATCTGAGTCAGGTCACCAAAGGTCAGCAGCAAGTAGCACTGTGGGCGAGTACGCTCGCCTTTACCGTGTGTTTTGCGGTCTGGACGATCTTTTCGATCATCGGTATTCAAATAAAGGCGCAGCTTGGCCTGAATGACACGCAGTTCGGTTTGCTGATTGCGTCGCCCATATTGACCGGTTCGCTGAGCCGATTGTTCTTAGGTATCTGGGCAGACCAATACGGCGGGCGTTTGGTCTTCACTCTAGTTATGCTCACGGCTGCGGCGGCGACCTGGTTTTTAACGACCATGAGCACCTATGAAGGCTATTTGTTTGCGGCCTTATTGGTCGGTATTGCCGGCGGCTCGTTTGCGGTCGGTGTCGCTTATGTATCCAAGTGGTTTTCGACCGAGAAGCAGGGAACCGTTCTGGGCTTATTCGGTGTCGGTAACATCGGCGCGGCAGTAACCAAACTGTTAGCACCGATGGTAATGGTCGCCTATGGCTGGCACACCGTCGCGCAGTACTGGGCCATCGCCTTGGCGGTTACCGCCGTCTTGTACTTCGCATTCACTAAGGATGACCCGTCGCTTAAAAAGCGTCGCGAAGAAGGTGTTAAAGCAGTACCGTTCTCAAAGCAGCTTGAGCCCTTGAAGAATCTGCAGGTCTGGCGCTTTTCGCTTTATTACTTTTTCGTTTTCGGCGCCTTCGTGGCTTTAGCATTGTGGTTGCCCCGTTACCTGATCGGTGCATACGGCTTAGATGTTGGGACTGCAGGCATGATCGCCGCTCTGTATTCTATTCCTGCCAGTCTGTTCCGCGTGGTCGGTGGTTGGCTTTCTGATAAAGTCGGTGCCCGTACGGTTATGTATTGGACTTTTGGCGTCTCAGCGGTGTGCACCTTTATTCTGAGCTATCCGGCAACTGATTACATCGTGCATGGGATCAAGGGTGATATTCCGTTCACTATTGCGATCGGCGTTATTCCCTTTACCGTTTTGGTATTCGTGCTGGGCTTCTTTATGTCTCTGGGCAAAGCTGCGGTCTACAAACACATCCCGGTTTACTATCCGGGCAATGTGGGCTCAGTAGGCGGCATGGTCGGCATGATTGGCGGTCTGGGCGGCTTTATTCTGCCGATTACTTTTGGCGCTATGAACGACCTCATCGGTGTCTGGACCAGCTGCTTTATGTTGCTGTTCGTGTTGGTGGCAACGGCATTTGTTTGGATGCACTTTGCTATTCGCCGTATGGACATTCATCGTTTCCCGAAAATGGCTGGCGAAACAGATCTGCCGGAAATTATGGCCGCACAAGTATCGAAGTAAATACGTTTCTCAAGTTTTGAGTTTGCCCCGCATTCGTGCGGGGCTTTCTTTTGCTGGTGTTTTTTGTTTGGTATTCCTAAGTAGGCACGTCATTCCGGCGACGCCCACTCGTTTTCCCTTATTCGAATTACACTCGATGCGTTTTCATGCCCTCGTGGCGACGAGGGCGAAAAGCGCTCCGCATCCTTTTAGCCGCCCGCGACGCTCATTTTATTTAGTAAACCTACACTGCCCTTGACGCGATTGATTGCCCTTTTGTGGCGACAAAAGGGCCAAAAACGCCTCCGCCTGAATCGCCCTGT
>CBDUOG010000122.1:0-4041 GCA_965368785.1 uncultured Gammaproteobacteria bacterium
TGTGCGGTATTCATTCGGCAAATACACTTTGGCCAAACGCCAATGGCGCGACCTGTAAATGAGCGGCCAGCGTTTGGCCGATATCGGCAAAGGTTTTGGATGAGCGGAACCCGCCTGCCTTTACCTTTTTGCCATACATAAGAAAGGGAACGCATTCGCGGGTGTGGTCGGAACCCGGCCAACTCGGATCGCAGCCGTGATCGGCGGTAATCACTAACAGATCGTCCGCGTGCAGCTGCGCAAAGAGCTCCGGAAGCCGCGCATCAAACGCCTCGAGCGCGTCGGCATAGCCGACAATATCGCGTCGGTGCCCGTAGAGCATATCGAAGTCAACAAAGTTGCTTATCACTAAGCTGCCATGTGGCGCCTGTGCAAACGCCGTTAACGTCGCCTCGAATATCGCATCATTGCCGTGCGCCGGAACATATCGGCTGATGCCGCGCCCGGAAAAAATATCCTTAATTTTGCCGATAGCGATCACTTCACGCCCGGCTTTGAGGCAGTGATCTAACAAGGTATCGCCGTGTGGTGGCACGGCGTAGTCGCGACGGTTGCCGGTACGCGCAAACTGGTCCGGCGTCTCGCCCATAAACGGCCGCGCAATAATTCGCCCGACCCGATACGCATCGGCCAATTCTCGTGCGACTTGGCACAATGCGAAAAGGCGATCGAGTCCGAAATGCGTTTCATGGCACGCGATCTGGATTACCGAATCGGCCGATGTATAAATGATCGGCTTGCCACTTCGAATATGCTCAAGCCCTAAGTCTTCAATGATCTGCGTTCCGGACGCATGGCAGTTACCCAGAAAACCAGGCAACTGCGCACGCTCAGCCAGCTCATCTAAAAACGCCTGCGGAAAACTTTGGGTGGGCTGCGGAAAATAGCCCCAATCAAACTGCACCGGTAAGCCGGCCATTTCCCAATGCCCTGATGGCGTGTCCTTGCCGGTCGATTGTTCACTGCAGTAGCTAAACGCACCTTCGATTTTGCAATGCCACTCCTTGCGCTCAACACCAACACCGCTGGCCGCTTCACAGGCCAGAAACAATCCTAATTTCGCCAGATTCGGTAAATGTAAAACCCCTTGATCACCGCGCACACCGCGCGCGCAAGCCTGGGCGATATGACCCAGCGTATTCGCACCGGCATCACCAAACGCTTCGGCGTCCGGCGCGCCACCAATGCCGAGTGAATCAAGCACTAGGACAACGGCGCGACTCATGGCTGCGCGGCCGGATAAAACAGAGGCGTAGCATCTGGCACTGACTCACTCACCAGAACATTCTTTGCCATTCTTGCCAGAGCCAGCTCACAGCTACTCTGATCGGCTGCATGAACGCGCAGCAGCTCATCACCCACACTCACGCGCTCACCCTGCGCACAAATAGCGCTCAAGCCGACTCGGTGATCGATGACCGAATTCGCCCCGGCACGGCCGCCACCCAGCGCAACGACCGCATCGCCGATTGCGCGCACGTCTCGATGCACCACATAGCCACTACGTGTTGCAATCAGCGCGCGCGAGACCGGCGCAGGCTTTAGCCATTGATCGATACGCTCAATAAAGCCCGACGGGCCGCCCTGCGCCGCAATCATCTGATTAAAACGTTCGGCCGCGCGACCGCTTTCGATCTGGCGCATCAACATGCGCGAAGCCGCATCCATGTCGTCGGCCAAACCCGAACTCATCAGCAGCTCAGAGCCCAAACGCAGGATCAACTCCAATTGCCGCGGATGCGCATCTGTGTCGGTTAGCAAATCGACCACTTCGCGGATTTCAAGCGCGTTGCCTGCACTATAGGAAATCAAATGGCTCATATCACTGACCACGGCCCGGGTTCGGCAGCCTGCTTCATTGCATATTTCGCTCATCAATAAAGCTAAACGTTGCGCATCGGCCAGCATGCCGGTGGTTGCGCCGCTGCCGGTTTTCACATCGAGTACCAGATGATCAACACCGGCGGCTAATTTTTTTGACACAATCGATGACGCAATCAGCGGCGTACTTTCAACCGTTGCGGTGACATCGCGCACGGCATAAATCACCCGGTCGGCCGGCGCCAACTCCTGTGACTGCGCAACAATCGCTAAGCCGTTTGTTTTGACCAACGCGCGCAATGCGTCGGGATTTTGATTGGCATTAAATCCGGAAATCGATTCCAGCTTGTCGATCGTGCCACCGGTATGCCCCAGACCACGGCCGGAAATCATCGGCACATAAGCACCGCAGGCGGCAAGCATGGGCGCTAAAGCCAAGCTCGACCAATCGCCGACGCCACCCGTGGAGTGTTTATCGACCACTGGACCATCCAAGATTAAATCGTCCCAGCGAAGTCGCTGACCGGAGTCGCGTAAGGCCAAAGTCAGCGCTACGGTTTCTTCGCGAGACATACCTTGCAGAAATGTTGCCATGGCAAAGGAAGCAACCTGCGCGTCACTGACCACCCGCTGGCTGACTCCGCGTACAAAATCGCGAATTTGCTCGGCACTAAGCGCCAAGCCGTCGCGCTTGAAGCGGATCACTTCCTGTGGAGATGTCGCCATCATCAGTAGACGCTCCGCTCCGGCACGACCGTCGATTGCCCTTGCAGTAATTCATCGAGCAGTGCACTGGCGCCAATCCGGAAATGATCCGGCGTAGGCCAATCCGCGCCCATCACCTCTTCGGCAAGCTGCAAATAGCGCTGCGCGTCGTCGCGCGTGCGAATGCCACCCGATACTTTCAATCCGCAGGCTTTGCCGCTGTCATGGATGCTCTCCAGCATCACCCATGCGGCATCAACCGTGGCGACCTGCGGTAATTTACCTGTGCTGGTTTTTATAAAGTCGGCGCCCAGGGCAATGACCGCATCGGCGGCGGCGCGCAATTTTTTCGGGTCGTCATACACACCCGACTCCAAGATCACTTTCAGCACGGCGCGCCCGCGGGTAATCTCGCGGCAGGTTTGCACAACGGCTAAAGCGGCATCGACATGTCCGGCCAGAAAATCGCGGTAGGGAAAGACCAGATCAACTTCCTGCGCACCCACCGCAAGCACGCGCCTAGTCTCGCGCGCGGCACGATCAATATCTACCGAGCCATCCGGAAAATTCACCACCGTCGCCACCCGGATCTTCTTCGCGCAGCGCGCGAGTACTTCAGCCGCTGTGACTATATGCTCGGGATACACGCACACCGCAGCAACCGGCCCTAAGCGCGTATTTGCCCGTTCGCACAGTGCGCGAATATGCCCCGGCCGATCATCTTCGCCCAGGCTGGTCAGGTCGAGACAGGCAATCAGGCGTTTATCAATCTCATCACGTGCGTTCATTGCAGCATTCCGTAGCAATAGGCGCGTACGCGCGCCAACCCCTGGCCGAATTGGCCCTGCTGACACTGTACTGAGCTGGTGTCCAGCCCATTTGCTTTAAATCAAATGGGCATTCTCAGGGTTTGAGATGTGTCCGTTCCACACTGATTCTGGGCAATTGGCCCTACAGTCTGGATTTCATATGCCGCAACTCCCCTCGGGCCGCCATATCGCTCTGGATCGGCAATCGCTGGCGCAGTTAATTGAACGGATGCAGGACGAAACGTTTGTCAATGATCTGCTGGTTATCGAGCGCCCCAACGATTTGCTGCCGTATATCGATTTGATCTATTTGCAGCCGGGCACGCGGGCCGCAGACATCGACTATGCCGAAGGCTCAGTCCCAGCCCCCGAGGACTTAGAGCCGGTGCACAGCGGCTTTACGTTAAAAAACATCAATCAGGCCGTGAAAGACTGGCCGGAGGAGGACACTCAGGCCCTTATCGAGTTTTTGCGCTCAAAGCGCACGCGGGAATTTGTCGCCGACACGCTGAAGATCGTCGCTGAGGAGAAAAAGAAGCTGCTGGCTCACCCGAGCTTCGCCGTGCGTTGCCAGGCAGCCTACTGGCTGGGCGGCGTGCATCCCTTGCAGACCGACGATTAATTCCTCAAATACCTGAGCTCATCGGGTTTCGGGCCGTCGAAAACACCCGTCTTGCGCTATTTGTCCGGGCCACCTACCATCGCT
>CBDUOG010000123.1:0-4022 GCA_965368785.1 uncultured Gammaproteobacteria bacterium
TTGAAGTAAGCGGCAACCGGCCGCGATGTTCGGATCATATCGAGTTCGTCCCCGGCTGTCCGCTTGAATGATTTGTTAGGTGGCTAGTCACATAAAACCTCAGACCCGTTAAACATATATGGGAGGTCTGCAGAGTAAAAGTAGTAAAGGTAGTAAACAAAAACAATGGCGGGTACAAGCCAGTGGATCAGCCAGGCAAGGAGGTTGGCCACGAGGAAGGGAAGCCGAGTTACGACCAAGCCTAAAAATGCCATAAGAATCGATACTGCACCCAGTAACAAAACGGTTAGTCCACCAATAGCGATCGGATAGGAGGGGTCGAGAAAAATTGCACAAGGCGTAATGAATGATAAGGCTTTGGGCAATCCAAATGACATGAGAGTTGCCACAGCGAACACTAGGAACCAAACCCTAATGGCACGGAGAGAAGCATGGGCCCAATCTTGAACCCCTCGACCTTGATCTTCACCGATTCTATTCAATTGCCACCTAACTACATATGTACCGCTGAATGCGGCGATTTGCTGAGCATGGATGCGGACGGGGTTTAAGTCAACGGGTCTAAATCTCACCCCAAAACAACGCGTTATCTGACGGTGTCCGGTTTGTCGTCGGTCTAGGCTTTGTGCATAGACCAGCGCAAAGGACAGTCATATGACATCTGGCCGTAAGGATGCGGGAATAACAGGCAGTGCGACGCCGAGTTTAAAAGAGCAGTTTCGCAACAAGATGCGGGTTAAACGCTATAGCTTGCGTACCGAACAGGCCTATTGGCATTGGATACGCCGCTATATCCGGTTTCATGGACGCCGCCATCCGCGCGAACTAGGCGGCAAAGAGGTCGAGGACTTTTTATCGATGCTGGCGGTTACCGACAAGGTGTCGGCCAGCACCCAGAACCAGGCGCTCTCGTCGATCTTATTCTTGTACCGCGATGTGTTGGATATTGAGTTGCCGTGGATGGAAAACGTGGTGCGCGCCAAACGCTCGCGACATGTACCAGTGGTGTTATCGGCCGAAGAGGTCAGACGCCTGCTCAATCGCCTGCACGGTAAAACCCGGCTGATGGCCAGCGTGTTGTACGGCACCGGCATGCGCTTGATGGAGTGCCTGCGTTTGCGCGTGCACGATGTCGATTTTGAGCGCGGTTATATTGTGGTGCGCGAGGGCAAGGGTGCTAAAGACCGGCACACCGTGTTGCCTAATACTTTGCGTGATGCGCTGATGGTGCAACGTGAGCGGGTGGCGCAATTGCATGAGGAAGATTTACGTGCCGGCTTTGGTGCGGTGTATCTGCCCTTTGCTTTAGCGCGCAAATACCCGAATGCGCCCAAGCAGTTGGCCTGGCAATATTTGTTTCCGGCATCGCGTAGAAGTATTGACCCCTTATCGGGCGTGTTTCGACGCCACCACATTGATGCCAGTGTTTTGCAAAAAGCCGTGTCCTCGGCGGCGCGTGCCTGCGGCATCTTTAAGAAAGTGTCGCCGCATACGCTGCGGCACAGTTTTGCCACGCACCTGATTGAAGCCGGCGCGGATATCCGCACGGTGCAGGAGTTGCTCGGCCACAAGGACGTCAGCACCACACAGATTTATACGCATGTGATTAATCGCGGGGCCGGCGGCGTGCTGAGTCCGCTGGATCGCCATGAAAGCTAAAGAAATAGATACATACATATTGCCATATAAAAATATGGTGTTATATAGTGCAATGGTCTGCTTATGAAGCGGTATGCAGTCGGTTTTGAATGGGATCCGGTAAAGGACCAATTGAATCGGCTAAAGCATGGGATTGGTTTTAGTAAGGCGCAGATTGCCTTTGATGATCCGCTGCGTGTGATTGCGTTGGATACGAATCACAGCGAGCAAGAGCAGCGATTTTTTTGTATTGGCGTGGTCGACGGCGATGTGCTCACCGTTCGGTTTACTTATCGCAAAAATGCAATTCGTATATTTGGCGCCGGATATTGGCGCAAGGGTAAAATGATTTATGAGAAAGAAAATTAAATACACAGATGAACCAATGGGCGAGCCAAAAGTCATCAAAGACTTTTTACCGCCGCCGCATCAACTAGTTTTCCGCGAAGAAGGCGTCAAGGTAACGCTTGCTTTGAGTAAAAAAAGCATCGATTTTTTTAAAGACGAAGCAGCCAAACACAATGCGTCTTATCAGCGGATGATTCGAAATCTGATTGATAGCTATGTTGATGCACATGCAGGCTCGAATGTGTCATCGAAAAGAAAATCGCCGAAGCGGAAGTAATTCTGTGCTCGCTTAATCGTTATGCAAGGCGCTGGCGTGTTCGCGGGTGGCTTCAAAGCGCACATCCGGCGCGCGTTCTTGCGCCAGCTGCAAGTTGACCCGGGTCGGGGCCAGGTACACCAGAGCACCGGAGGCGTCGAGCGCTAAGTTCATTGCGTTCTTCTCGCGGAAGGCTTCGGCGGTTTTATCGTCTTTCGGGTACACCCAGCGCGCGGTGCTGATGGTGATCGGCTCGAAGCTGGCTTCCACGCCGTACTCATCTTTAAGTCGGTAAGCCACCACTTCAAATTGCAGGGTACCCACTGCGCCAAGGATCAAGTCGTTACTCATCAATGGCCGGAAGAACTGGGTTGCCCCTTCTTCGGATAACTGCGCCAAACCTTTTTGTAATTGCTTGAGCTTAAGCGGGTCACGCAGGCGCGCGCGGCGGAACAGTTCCGGTGCAAAGTTCGGGATTCCGGTGAAGCTCAGGTTTTCACCTTCGGTGAAGGTGTCGCCAATCGAGATGGTGCCGTGGTTATGAATACCGATGACATCGCCCGGCCAGGCTTCGGCAGCAATTTCGCGGTCCGAGGCCATAAAGGTCAGCGCGTTGGCTAATTTGATTTCTTTGCCCAAGCGCACATGTTGCGCTTTCATGCCGGCGGTGAACTTACCGGAACACACACGCATAAACGCGACGCGGTCGCGGTGCTGCGGGTCCATATTGGCTTGAATCTTAAACACAAAGCCGCTGAGTTTTTCTTCGGTCGGCTGCACGTCGCGGGTGGTGGTGGCGTTGGCTTTGGGCGAGGGCGCATGCTTGACGAAAAAGTCGAGCAGCAACTGCACGCCAAAGTTATTCACCGCTGAGCCGAAAAACACCGGGGTTTGCTTGCCTTGCAGATACGCGTCTTTATCAAAAGCGTGCGAGGCGCCTTGCACCAGCTCCAGCTCATCGCGCAGCTCGGCGAGCACCTGCGGGCCGAGGCGTTTTTCCAATTCGGCTGAGTCGAGCTTGAGAATGGTGGAGTCTTGCTTGGTAAAGTTTTTACCTTGCTCAAAAATATGCACTTCGTTGTCGATCAAATGCACCACGCCCTTTAATCGCTTGCCCATGCCAATCGGCCAGGTGACCGGTGCGCATTGGATGCCCAGCACCGACTCCACTTCGTCCAGCAACTCGATTGGCTCTTTGCCTTCGCGGTCGAGCTTATTGATAAAGGTCATGATCGGCGTGTCGCGCAAACGGCACACGTCCATCAGTTTAATGGTGCGCTCTTCCACGCCTTTAGCGCAGTCGATCACCATCAGTGCCGAGTCGACTGCGGTGAGTACGCGGTAGGTGTCTTCGGAGAAGTCGGCATGGCCCGGGGTGTCGAGCAAGTTAACGATGTGCTCGCCGTAGGGGAACTGCATCACCGAGGACGTCACCGAAATGCCGCGCTCTTTTTCCAGCGCCATCCAGTCGGATGTGGCGTGCTTATCGGTTTTACGCGATTTCACCGACCCGGCCATCTGGATCGCTCCGCCGAACAGCAAGAGCTTCTCGGTCAGGGTGGTTTTGCCGGCATCCGGATGCGAAATAATCGCAAAGGTGCGGCGGCGCTGGGTTTGTTTAACTTGCTGCGACATACACATGCGCCGCTCGGGCGGCCAAAGAGAACTGGGGTGGGCGGGCATTATACCTGCGATAGGAGACGTGCATGCGAGCGGGCCCCCTTTTTCCTGTTTGGTTCTGCCTTCGTATTGCTGGGTATATGGCTAACTTAGAGCGGAG
>CBDUOG010000124.1:0-3979 GCA_965368785.1 uncultured Gammaproteobacteria bacterium
TGATGGCACGGATGCAGGCACATGCGGAGCGTTTTGAGACCGAAATCATTTTTGACCACATCCATACGGCCGAGTTGGGTCAGCGTCCGTTTCGTCTGATTGGCGATAGCGGCGAATACACCGCCGATGCCGTAATTATCTCCACCGGTGCCACCGCCAAATACTTGGGGCTGGATTCGGAAAAGAAATTTATGGGCAAAGGTGTGTCGGCCTGCGCCACCTGCGATGGCTTCTTTTTCCGCGATCAGGACGTGGCGGTAATCGGCGGCGGCAATACCGCAGTCGAAGAAGCGCTGTATCTGTCGAACATCTGCCGCAAGGTGTATCTGGTACATCGTCGCGATACCCTGCGCGCTGAAAAAATCATGCAGGACAAACTCTTTGCCAAAGCGCAGACCGGAAAAATTGAATTGATCTGGGATCACACCGTGGATGAAGTTCTCGGCGATGATTCCGGCGTCACCGGCGTGCGGATTCGCTCGACCAAAGACGATAAACCCCGTGACATCGAGGTACAGGGATTCTTTGTCGCCATCGGCCACACTCCGAATACGCAATTGTTTGAGGGCCAGCTGAAAATGAAAGATGGCTACATCAAAATCAATACCGGCTCGGAAGGCAACGCCACCGCGACGTCGATTCCCGGCGTATTTGCCGCCGGCGATGTCACCGACCATATTTATCGGCAGGCCATCACCTCAGCCGGCACCGGCTGTATGGCCGCGCTGGACGCCGAAAAATATCTCGACAAGGGCGAATAAGCGCCCGCGCATCGCACACGATGAATACCTTTCGCTGGCTGGCATCGCTTGAACACGTGCCAGCGAGCGACTGGAATCGCTTACTGGCCAGCGAATACCCTTTTCTTAAGCACGAATTCCTGCACGGCCTAGAACAACATGGCTGCCTGCGTGAGCAATGGGGCTGGACCGCGCAACACGCCACGCTATGGGACGACGAGCAGTTAATTGCCGCCGCGCCGGCCTACCGCAAACATAATTCGCATGGCGAGTTTGTGTTTGATCAAGCCTTCGCCCAGGCCTACGAACACCACGGATTAGCCTACTACCCTAAACTGTTGTTGGCCGTACCCTACTCGCCGGTGCCGGGCCCGCGCATCATCAGCAAAAATCCGCAGGCCGCACGCGAACTGCTAGAGCAACTCACCCGGGCCGCAGAGCACGATGGCCTGTCGTCGGTACATGCCAATTTTTGTGACGCCAACTCATTAGCCGCTTTCGATGAACAATGGATCGAGCGCAACGACATCCAGTTTCATTGGCACAATCAAGACTGGGCCGATTTTGATCAATTCCTGGCCGCGCTCAATCACCGCAAGCGCAAAAATATTCGTCAGGAGCGACGCCGCGTTACCGAACAAGGCTATGTGATGCGTCGAGTCAGCGGTGCACACATCACCGGGGCAGACGTGGCGTGTATGCATGGGTTCTATCAACGCACCTTCGCCGAAAAATTTAACGCCGCCGCGCTTACCCTCGAATTTTTCCAGCACTTAGCCACCCAGATGCCCGAGCAGCTGATGCTCTGCTTTGCCGAACGTGATGCTGAGCCAGTGGCTGGCGCGTTATTTCTGCAAGATCAGCAGCGTCTGTACGGCCGTTATTGGGGCAGCAGTGTGGCCGCTGACGCCCTACACTTTGAAGTCTGCTATTACCAGGGCATCGAGCACTGCCTGGAGCGTGGCCTTGCGCACTTTGAACCCGGCGCGCAAGGCGAGCACAAACATGCGCGCGGCTTTTTGCCGACCATCACCGAAAGCCGACATCGGTTTTTTCACCCCGAATTCGCCAAAGCGATCGCCCCGTGGTGCGCGCGCGAATGCCGTTCAATCCAGCAATATCACGCTATGATGGAAGCCCGCTCTCCGTTTAGATCAGCCGAGTGATTCCCTTCCTATCACCGTTTGCTGCGCCCGAATTTCCGGACCTTGATCTGGCACTGGACGATCCGGATGGCCTGCTGGCCGCCGGCGGTAATCTGACTGTGCCCTGGCTGCTGGCGGCATACAGCCGCGGCATCTTTCCGTGGTACAGCGAAGGCGATCCGATCCTGTGGTGGTGCCCGGACCCGCGCATCGTTTTTCACACCAACGCCATTCACTTATCGCGCCGCTTTCGTCGGCGGATGCGCCAGCAGCAATGGGATATCCGTTTTGATCGCGGCTTTAAAAATATTATTGAGTCCTGCGCGCACATTGAGCGCAAAGGGCAGTCGGGCACTTGGATCACCGAGGCGATGTGCGCGGCATATATCGACATGTATCGCGAGGGCTACGCGCACTGCGTGGAGGTGCTCGACCACGGCCAGATCATCGGCGGCCTGTACGGCGTGGTGATCGGTCGGATGTTTTTCGCCGAAAGCATGTTCAGCGCGGTGCCGGGCGCATCCAAGATTGCCCTGGCCGCTCTGGCTGATTTGCTCAATCGCCACGGTTTTGAACTGATCGACGCCCAGCTCGACAACCCGCACCTGCGCTTGATGGGTGCCAAGAGCTTGAATCGAGACGACTTTTTGCTCCAAATCGAGCGCCTGACCGCACTTCCTCACGACCCATTGATGTGGGCCGAGCGCATGACCAGCGGCGAGCTGCTCAGCCGCAGTTAACGCTTTCTTTGCAACCGCGCCATGGAAGTGGCAAAATGCTCGGCTTTCCGGCTCCGCTAAGGCAAAACCACAACGCATGTCCAAAGATGATGTGATCGAATTCGAAGGCACGGTAACCGAAACCCTGCCTAATACTATGTTCCGCGTCCAATTGGAAAACGGACATACCATCATCGCGCACATTTCCGGCCGGATGCGAAAGAACTACATCCGTATTCTGACCGGCGACAAAGTGAAAGTGGAAATGACCCCGTACGATCTGACCAAAGGCCGGATTACCTACCGCAGTAAATAAGCGCGGACGCATTCCAAAAAAAACGGCAGCCCAGGCTGCCGTTTTTGTTTTTGTACAGATGCAAAGACTTATTCGACGGTTGCCGGCAATAAACGCTCCGGCTCGGCAGAGGCTTCAACCACCAACTTGCCATCGACCACATCGACATTGACCCGGCCGCCTTTAACCAACTTGCCGAACAACAGTTCATCGGCCAGCGGGCGTTTGATCTTGTCCTGAATAATGCGGGTCATCGGACGCGCACCCATCTGCGGATCAAAACCATTTTCAGCCAACCACTGACGCGCTTCAGCCGAGGTGTTCAGAGCCACATGCTTCTCGATCAGCTGGGCTTCCAGCTCAATCAGGAATTTATCGACCACGCGCAGGATGTGCTCGATATTGAGCGCACCAAACTGCACCACCGCATCCAGACGATTGCGGAACTCGGGGGTAAAGGCTTTGCGGATAATTTCCATCGCATCGGTCGAGTGGTTCTGTTCAACAAAGCCCATGGTGCGACGCGCAGCCGCGCTGGCACCGGCATTGGTGGTCATCACCAGAATCACGTTACGGAAGTTGGCTTCGCGACCATTGGTGTCGGTCAGCATGCCGCGATCCATCACCTGCAACAGAATATTGAACACGTCCGGATGGGCCTTCTCAATTTCATCGAGCAGCAGCACGCAGTGCGGCGTCTTCACCACTTTCTCGGTCAGCAAGCCGCCCTGATCAAAGCCGACATAGCCCGGAGGCGCGCCAATCAGTCGGCTCACCGAATGTGCTTCCATGTACTCGGACATATCAAAGCGCACCAACTCAATACCCAACTGCATGGCCAGCTGTTTGGTGACTTCGGTTTTACCGACACCGGTGGGGCCGGCAAACAGGAAGCGACCAATCGGCTTATCCGGATTACCTAAGCCCGAACGCGCCAGCTTGATCGAGCTGACCAGCGTTTCGATAGCCGGGTCCTGGCCGAAGATAACCATTTTCAAATTGCGGTCCAGACTCGAGAGCACATCACGATCCGACGCGGTGACCTGCTTGGCTGGGATCCGCGCCATCTTCGCCACAATA
>CBDUOG010000125.1:0-3969 GCA_965368785.1 uncultured Gammaproteobacteria bacterium
GTTAAATTAATCAGCAAGGAAGCGGTTTCAAACCTACATTTGTGCACTTAGCCACTGGAGCTTGATGAAACCCCCATCACCTATTGCCGATGAAGAGCAGCGTCTGGCAGCGCTCAAGCGGCTGAATATTCTAGACACCGACCCGGAGGAGCGATTCGATCGATTGACCCGGGTTGCCTTGCGCACATTCAACGTCCCAATAGCCCTGGTGACCATGGTGGATGAGAACCGTCAATGGTTTAAGTCACGGCAAGGTTTGGATGTGGCACAGACTCTGCGCGAGATTTCATTTTGCGGCCACGCAATTCAAGGGCCTGAAGTCTTCGTTGTTGAAGACACTCTGGAGGACGACCGCTTCGCTGACAATCCTCTGGTCAGTGGCGACCCGAATATCAGATTTTATGCAGGCGCACCACTG
This sequence comes from uncultured Gammaproteobacteria bacterium, assembly GCA_965368785.1. GTDB lineage: Bacteria > Pseudomonadota > Gammaproteobacteria > Xanthomonadales > Xanthomonadaceae > Silanimonas. The sequence goes on from CBDUOG010000125.1 coordinate 419, forward strand.
CATAATCTGCACGGGCACCGGATTGGTACGTTCTGCATTATTGATCGCACCGAGCGTCGCTTTGACGCGGAAGATCGCCAGCTTTTGAATGATCTGGCGTCAATGGCTCAGCATGAGCTTGATGCCACTCAAATGGCGATGATCGACGAGCTGACGGGAATTGCCAACCGTCGCGGATTTTCGATGCTGGCCCAGCAAAGTTTGAACTTGTTGATGCGTCAGGGTCACAGCGGGACCCTAGTGTTTTTGGATTTGGACGGATTCAAAGACATTAACGATAAATACGGTCACGCTGAAGGTGATGCGGCATTAGCTACCTTTGTTAAGGCATTACAGAAAAATCTGCGCGACTCTGATGTCTTTGCACGTCATGGCGGCGACGAATTTGTCGTATTGCTGGCCGATACGACCGAAGAGTCGGCGCAGCTACTGATTGATCGGTTCCGGGTGTGTTTGGATGATATCAACAGGCAATCAACGCGCGGATATAAAATTGAATTTTCCTGCGGCGTTGTAGAATTTGATCGAGCCAAGCATCGCGACATCCAACACGTGCTCAGCGATAGCGACGTACAGATGTATGATCGCAAGCGTCAGAAGATGCAGAAGAAACGCGCCGCCCCGGCAGATAGCTAAACCAGATTTTCAGGCGGAGAGGGGTCCTGCCCGGGCAACATGGGCCAGCGCAACCAGTCAACGATTGAGTTCCATTCTGACTGCAGTTCGAGTAATCGCTTTGCCCTGATATCGAACAGGCTTTTTCCCAAGGCCGAAGCCAGGTTATAAGACTGCGAATCGCGAATCACACCGATTACCGGTAGTCCAATTTGCTCGGCCTCCTGTAATACTGTGCGAAACGCTAAGGTGCGTTTTTTAACCCGGTTCAAGATCAAACCAACTCGCAGCTGCGCCCGGCGGAACTCCTGTAATCGATTCAGCTCAGAAAGGAAAATTCGGGTGGCACGCAAGTCGACAATCGATGGCTGAAACGGAACCAGTAGGGTGTCGGCATTTCGTACATATGCGGTTAGATGGTGCGCACGCATGCCGGCTGGCGTGTCGATAATCGCGCATTGGCTTAATGGCGAAATGAGCCCGGTGTAGTTTCTGGCGCCACCAAGCATTGGATCATCGGCTTTAACCAGAGTAATTTGCGTTGCGCTGGCGATACGAGACTCATGCCAGTCGGCGCCGCAGCGTTGGCTATCGCAATCAACCAATGTGGGTTGCCAATTCAAAGCGGCGGCATAGCATGCCAGATGCTGGCTAATAAGCGATTTACCAACACCACCTTTGGTTGATGCGATGACGATGCGTCTTGCCGGCCCAATTTGCAGTTCAGATTGCATGCACAGATATTACCCATCGCTGCACCCGAATAGCCAGCGGCTGGTGTCAGTCTACGGTGCAGGCTCGACGATAAATGCCGCGACGACTTTTCGTCCTTCGCCCGCCAGTACATTAAATGTTCGTGCAGCAGCCGGGTTGTTCATGACTTCAATGCCGATAGAGCGACCCAAGAAACCGGCCATAAACTCGCCATGCGGAAATATTTGACGATCCCCCGTGCCGAGCAAAACCACTTCGGGTGAAAATGCCAAAATGGCTTCGGTATGCGGCAATCGAAGCTCGGTGGCTGAACCGATGGGCCAATTCTCCTGCAGGCGGTCAGGGCTCAGGATTAAGCTGCCTGTCAGTCGCAGCTGATTAACGAGTACCGCGCCGTCCTCGCCGATGCCGCGGCACACAAAGCGGAAATCAGTCGGGTCTAGGCTCAGCGACATGTCAGGCTCGGGGCAGAGTAATCAGTGGCTTTTTGGCAGGGCGATACAGGGTGGCGATATTGCCGATCCGGCTGATTAATTCCGATTCAGTTTGTGCAATCAGCGCATCGATCCAGGCATCGCGTAATTCGCGGTCGCCTGCGGCAATCTTTACTTTGATTAGCTCGTGTATATCCAGTGCCTGTTGGGTTTCACTGGCTACAGCCTCGGTAACACCTTTGGCGCCAACCAGAATAACGGGCTTGAGCGGGTGCGCGAGGCCGCGAAGATAGCGCTTTTGGGCATTATTAAGTGCCGCCATGAGAATTCCGGATGCAGTGTTGTAAGGCGGTACAGGGTATCATGGGGACCCCTGCTGAAGATTGAATATGGCGCGTAGTAGAAGCTCCCAACGCTGGCTAAAAGAGCATTTCGATGATCCTTTTGTAAAAAAGGCTCAATCTGAGGGCATGCGCTCTCGTGCCGCTTATAAGCTCGAGGAGCTTTTGACCCGCGACAAGCTGATCAAGCCGGGTATGGTGATTGTGGACCTGGGCGCGGCTCCGGGCGGTTGGTCGCAGGTTGCCCGACGCAGTCTGGGCGACCTGGGACATGTCTTCGCGCTGGATATTCTGGACATGCCACCCATTGCCGGAGTCGACTTTCTTCACGGTGATTTTCGAGAAGCTGACGTACTGTCTAAGTTCGAGTCGCTGCTTGACGGTAAGGCCGTAGACCTTGTGCTTTCGGATATGGCCCCCAATATGAGCGGTGTGAGTGCGGTTGATCAGGCGAGGGTGATGTACCTGGCCGAACTGGCGCATGCATTTTGTGAACAGCATTTGCGGCCCGGCGGCGCATTTTTGATCAAATTGTTTATGGGCAAAGGCTTTGACGAGTACGTCAAATTGCTTAAGGCCAGTTTCGACAAGGTAGTTATTAGAAAACCCGCAGCCTCGCGCAAGCGCTCAGCTGAGGTTTATGCGCTTGCCACCGGCAAGCGATAGGATGTAAGGATGAATGACGTGGCAAAAAATATTGTTTGGTGGCTGGTGATAGCGGTTGTTCTGTCATTGGTCATGAATTACATGGGTCAAAAGGCTGTGGAGTCGCAGCAGGTGACCTATACCGAATTCATCGAAGCGGTGAAGTCTGATCGTCTGACCAAGGTCACGATGGACGCCGATCATTATCGCGTGGTGGGTGAAACCCGCGACGGTAAGAAACTGGTCACCAATAAGTCGCCTTACGATACCGAAACACTGCTCGATATCCTCGCCGAACACGATGTGAATAGTGAGCAGCTTGCGCCGTCGGGTTTCAGCATCAAGGAAATCTTGTTTGCCATACTACCGATCGTCGTGTTGGTTGCGGTCTGGTTGTATTTCATGCGGTCCATGCAGCAGGGCGGTGGCAAAGGGGCAATGAGCTTCGGCCGTTCGCGTGCGAAGCTGATGGGCGAAGATGAAATCAAAGTGACATTTGACGATGTCGCCGGTTGCGATGAAGCAAAAGAAGAGGTCTCAGAGCTTGTCGAGTTTCTTCGCGATCCGGGCAGGTTCCAGAAGCTGGGCGGTAAAATCCCGCGCGGCGTATTGATGGTCGGCCCTCCGGGTACGGGTAAAACTCTTTTGGCGCGGGCGATTGCCGGCGAAGCGAAAGTGCCTTTCTTTAGTATTTCAGGCTCCGATTTCGTCGAAATGTTCGTCGGTGTCGGCGCTAGCCGCGTGCGTGACATGTTTGAGCAGGCCAAGAAACAGGCTCCGTGCATTATCTTTATTGACGAGA
>CBDUOG010000126.1:0-3953 GCA_965368785.1 uncultured Gammaproteobacteria bacterium
TCGCGCAATCGTGCTGAAGAATGACGCTACGGGCTTTCTAGTGGGAATGGCCGATCCAACCGACATTTTTGCTTACGATGAGATAAGCAAAAATCTAGGCACGGAAATTCATATCGCCTTGGTGTCTGAAGATATTTTGCTGCGCACATTCGACACGGTTTATCGGCGTACCGAAGAAATTTCTACTCTAGCGCAAGAGCTCGACGAAGAGTTTGCTGATACCGAGCTCGATATTGCTGACATCGTCGCCAGTGCAGCAGTCGCTGATGCGCCCGTAGTTAAGTTATTGCAGTCTGTTTTCGTCGATGCCGTCCAGCAGGGTGCATCGGATATTCATATTGAGCCGGATGAGAACGTATTGCGCCTACGTTTGCGCGTGGACGGCGTGTTGCAGGAGCAAGTGATTCGCGAGAAGCGAATTGCCAATGCGCTGGTTTTGCGTCTGAAGTTGATGGCCAGTTTGAATATTTCAGAAAAGCGCTTGCCGCAGGATGGTCGCTTTAATATTAAGGTGAAGGGCAAGAGCATCGATGTGCGCGTATCTACTATGCCCATTCAATATGGCGAATCGGTGGTTATGCGTCTACTTGACCAGTCGGGCGAAATGCTCGAACTGGAACGACTGGGTATGCCCGAAAACGTTCTGGAGCGCTTTCGTCAGGTCTTAAAAATACCTAATGGCATGATTCTCGTCACCGGGCCAACCGGTTCGGGTAAAACGACGACTTTATACGCGTCGCTGCGCGAGCTTAATGAGCCGGACGTTAAAATCATTACCGTTGAGGACCCCGTTGAGTATCGTCTGCCGCGGGTTAATCAAGTCGGTATCAACGCAAAGATAGGACTGGAGTTTTCAACCGTATTGCGCGCGGCTCTGCGTCAGGATCCCGACGTGATTCTGGTGGGTGAGATGCGTGACCAGGAAACCGCAGAAATTGGCTTGCGTGCGGCGATGACGGGCCACTTAGTGTTATCCACCTTGCATACCAACGACGCACCTAGCGCGGCGGATCGTCTGTTGGATATGGGCGCGCAAGGGTTCTTGTTGGCGGCATCTTTGCGCGTAATTATTGCGCAGCGATTGATTCGTAAGGTCTGCGAACACTGCTCGGCACATTACGAGCCGACACCTCATGACCTGACCTGGCTGCGACAAATGCGCCCGGCTGAGACCGAGGGCTATCAACTGAAAGCGGGCAAGGGCTGTACGCACTGCGCGCAAACAGGCTACCGCGGGCGCATCGGCGTTTACGAGTTCCTCGAGCCTACCCCTGAAATGCTCGATGCATTGCGTCGCAGTTCATCCAACGACTTTGTCCGTGGCGCAGCGCGCGCTCCGCTGTATAAGTCGTTAGGCAACTCGGCGCTGGATCATGCCTTGCAGGGTGAAACGACACTGGATGAGGCCAAGCGTGTTTCGGGTGCGTGGGAAGCTGTTTCGCCGAGTCCATCACTGAGCTAGCCAGATGCCGCATTTTAAATACAAAGCCCGCAATATTGATGGTCAACCTATCGATGGAATGATCGAAGCGAGTTCGGCCAACGCTGCTGCTGAGCAGTTGAACTTGTCGGGTATCACTCCGGTTGCGATCGAGCTGTATGCCGAAGAAGTCAGTGCGATGGACAAACTATCGGCTGCGCTCGGCATGGATATGCCACAACGCGTCGATTTGATTCTGATGACACGTCAGATGTATGCGCTGACCAAAGCCGGCGTACCGATTACTCAGGGCTTTAGGAAAATTGCGCAGACAACTCGAAATCGCCGTCTGGGCCGCACCATTGAATCGATTGTTGGCGAGCTGGAGTCGGGTCGGGAGTTGGCCGGAGCGATGGGTCATCACTCCGAGATCTTTTCTCCGCTGATGATCAGTATGGTACGGGTTGGCGAAGAGTCGGGTCATCTGGAAGATGCATTTATTCAGTTAAATATGCACCTCGAGCGCGAGCAGAGAACCATGGAGCAGGTTAAAACGGCGATCCGATACCCGATGATTGTAATCGGTGCAATTATCGTTGCGGTATTTATTCTAATGACCTTCGTTGTGCCTGAATTTGCCAAGGTCTATGCCGGGTTTAATTTTGAATTGCCGTTGCCAACACGAATTTTAATCGCCACATCGAAGTTCTTTGAGCAGTATTGGTGGCTGGTTATCGGTGGCGCGGCTTTGATTTTTTTTCAGTTTCGCAAGTACATCCGCACCGATGCGGGTCGTGAAAAGTTCGATCGGCAGATGCTTAAGGTACCGGTTGTCGGATCCATTTTGTTGCGTGCAACGCTGGCGCGTTTTGCCCGGTCATTTTCGATGTGTACCAAAGCGGGTGTGCCGGTGCTACAGACTCTGAGCGTCGTGGCCAATGCGGTGGGCAATGTTGTTATCAGCAAGCATCTTTACGCTATGCGTTCTCTGATCGAGCGTGGCGAAAGCGTAAGCCGTGCCGCCGCCGCTCAGGGCATATTTACGCCTCTAGTTCTGCAGATGCTATCGGTTGGTGAAGAAACCGGGCAAGTCGACGAAATGTTGCACGAGGTAGCCGAATTTTATGAGCGTGAAGTCGACTACGATGTTAAGAACTTAAATGATCTGTTGCAGCCGTTTTTGACCGCGATCGTGGCCGGTCTGGTTCTGCTGTTGGCTGTCGCAATCTTCCTTCCGATGTGGGACTTGGTTAACTTGGCTAAGCAGGGGTGAACTCGGTGGAGAGAAAACGTCCCAGGGTCGAAAAGCTCTACGAGTCGGGCATGTCCCGGCCGCACCGCCGTGTGTTGGCTTGGTCAATCGTCATTGTTGCTTTGGTTCTTACCCTGTTCTGGTATGAGCGTGTCGTTACCTTACGGTCCGATGTCGAAGAGATGAGCCTTAATTCGACCACTAAAATGCTAAGTCTGGCGGTCGTACTCAGGGCAACTGGAGCGATCACTGAAGATGGACCGAGCGGGGTTGTCGGCTTGGTGGGTGCCAATCCGGTGGAGTGGGCCGATGAGAATTTGAGTCTGGAGTTTAAAAAGCATTACGTAGGTGAAATGAATGCGGTCGATATTTTAAGTATTGCGCGGGGTAAGTGGGCCTATGACCGGCAGCGTAAGCACTTGGTTTATCGCAAGCTCAATGGAGACTTTAAACGCTGGCAGGTACTACCCAAGTACTACGATCAGAATAAGAATGGACGCTACGATGCACCGGTCGAGCCGGTTAACGGTCTGGAGCTCGTGGAAGTGCTGAAAAAGGGCTAAATACGCAAAACTGAGACGTACAACACGTTTTTTCACGCACTGCAACATCAATTAACAATGTAAGAGGCTGTGTTTTAAGTATTTTCTGCGGAAAGGGTTATAGAATGGTGCCGCAGTTGAAGTTTTTAACGCTAATTCAATTTAACAGGAACAACTCATGAGCAAGCAATCTGGTTTCACCCTGATCGAACTGGTCATCGTGATCGTAATTTTGGGCATTTTGGCCGCTCTGGCTCTGCCGCGTATGGCATCCCTGCAGCGTGAAGCACGAATTGCTGCCGTTGATTCGTTCTTTAATGCCCTGCGTTCGGGTACCAATATTGTCTATGCCAAGGCTGCCGCAAACGGTCGCGCTGGCCTGGCTAACCAGGACATCGACCTGGATGGCGACGGAATTAATGACACCCGCGCCGACTTCGGATACCCGGAGCCGCAACAGGCCGATATTTCACCGCTGTTTGATGCATTGTCAGCGCGTTATGTGTTTTCCGGTGGTGGCGCAGGCGCCGGCACCCTCACTATCGCCTTTGACGGCATTGCCACTTGTGGCGTTACGTACCAGAGTTTGAATTTGGCCGGTTCCCGCCCGATCATGAACAAAGATACGTCTGGCTGTTAAAACCAGCGACTCTGACCCTATTTAAATTTTTTGGAGAGCAACATCGTGAAAAGCCAATCCGGTTTTACCCTTATCGAACTCATCATCGTTATCGTCATT
>CBDUOG010000127.1:0-3790 GCA_965368785.1 uncultured Gammaproteobacteria bacterium
GCAAACGTCCGGCGCCGATTGCCGGCACGCCGGCGTGGCAACGCGTTGCATCTAAAGTGGGCCATCTGCTGTTGTTTGTACTCATGCTGGCGGTTCCGATCAGTGGCTGGCTATACAACTCCGCCGCGGGCCACCCGCTCAAGTGGTTTGGATTATTCAGCCTGCCGGCGCTAACCGAGTTTGACCGCGGCATGCGCAGCATTGCGCTGGACTGGCATCAGAATTTGGTTCTGGCGTTATTGCTCGTTCTACTGGTGCATGTCAGCGCTGCGCTATGGCATCACTACGGCGAACAAACCGATGTGTTGCGGCGCATGTTGCCGCAATTTAAAAGGCGTCACTAATGCTTCGACTGACGACCCTGCTCATTTTAAGTGTTCTGGCAATGCCGCTCAGCGCGGCAAGCTGGGTATCGGATAAAGGGTCCAGCCTGAATTTTTCGTCTTCGGTGTACGGCGAGGAATTTAGCGGCGAATTTAAAACCTTCAGCGCGACCGTTGTTTTTTCTGAAGACGACCTCGCTAACTCTGCGCTCGATGTCACCATCGACATGGCCAGCGCCTTTACTGCCAATGACGAACGCGACGAAATCTTGCTGGCCGATGAGTTCTTCGCCGCGGGAAAATTCCCCGAAGCGCGCTTTCAGGCCAAAGGCTTTGAGTCACTCGGCAATAACCGCTACCGCAGCCTCGGCAAACTGAGCATTCGCAATGTCAGTCAAAACGTGTTGTTCGAATTTAGCTTCGATCCGAAGACGCAGCGTTTGCAAGGTACAGCCAAAGTTAAACGTTCAGCCTACGGCGTTGGCACCGGCGAATGGGCCGACACCGATTTAATTCCGGATTTGGTGCAGGTCACTACGAGTCTGATACTGAAAGCCACTCAGCCCTGAGCGCTCAGCCAGGCGTTTACCTGGGCCGGGTTAAACGGCCAGTCCAATTCGGCGCCGCTGTGCACATCACGCAGCACCGGCACCCGCAGGCCATAGCGCTGGAGCAATTCGGGCTGATCATCAATCCAGCGCGATTCAAAATCGGCCATGCCGGATGCCGCCAGCACATCAAGCGCCAGGTCACATAAATGACAATCGTCTTTTTGCAGCAACTCCACACGCATTGCAATTGCACCGGTCCAAAGGCGTTAGAATAACGATACCCACGCAGGAAAGACCATGGCTGTCAGCTGTTTCGACATTTTTAAAATCGGTATCGGCCCATCGTCCTCGCATACCGTAGGCCCGATGCGGGCCGCTGCGCGCTTTATCGAACGCTGGTTGCTGGAAGAAACAGTGCTGCACAATTGCGCCCGGATCCGGGTGGAACTCTACGGCTCGCTGGCCTTAACCGGCCGCGGCCACGGTACCGACAAAGCGGTGCTGATGGGTTTGGAAGGCCACTGGCCGGATGAAGTTGACCCCGATCTTATTCCCGAGGCGCTGGAGCGCATCCGCAAAAACAAGCGGCTGCGATTATTTAATCAGCACGAAATTGTATTCGATGAGAAAAAAGACCTGGTGTTCAACAAACGCCAGAAACTGCCGCACCACACCAATGGCATGCGGTACACCGCATACGCCGCCGATGACAGCGTGATTGCCACCCGCGATTATTATTCGGTGGGCGGCGGCTTTGTGGTCAACCAGGATGAAGCCGCGGAAGATCGCATCGTGGCCGACACCACCGCGGTGCCCTACCCGTTTAATAGCGGCGCCGATTTATTGCGGCAGTGCCAAGAGCACAAAATCACCATCGCTCAGCTAATTTTTGCCAACGAAAAATGCTGGCGCAGCGAACAGGAAATTCGCGATGGCTTATTGAAAATCTGGGCGGCGATGAAAAGCTGCGTGGCGCGTGGTACGCGCTCCGAGGGCACACTGCCCGGTGGCCTGCACGTCACCCGGCGTGCACCGAAAATGCATCAAGAACTTTCTGCGCAGTCGCAAAGCGCGCCGATTGACCCGTTAACCGTCTTGGACTGGGTCAATTTGTTTGCGTTGGCGGTTAATGAAGAAAATGCCGCCGGCGGTCGCGTGGTCACCGCACCGACCAATGGTGCAGCGGGCATTATTCCGGCGGTGCTGCATTATTACGAACGCTTCATCCCTAATTCCAATGAACAAGGCGTGCTCGACTTTTTGCTCACCGCCGCGGCGATCGGCATTTTGTACAAAGAGAATGCCTCGATCTCAGGCGCCGAAGTGGGTTGCCAGGGCGAAGTCGGCGTGGCCTGTTCGATGGCTGCCGGCGCGCTGACTGCGGCATTGGGTGGGACGATGGGCCAGGTAGAAAATGCCGCAGAAATCGGCATGGAACATAATCTGGGTCTGACTTGCGATCCGATCGGCGGCCTGGTGCAAATTCCGTGCATCGAGCGTAATGCGATGGGCTCGATCAAAGCCATCAATGCCTGCCGCATGGCGATGCGCGGCGATGGCACGCATTTTGTCTCACTGGATAAAGTCATCAAAACCATGCGCGACACCGGCCGCGACATGGCCGAAAAATATAAAGAGACCTCGCGCGGCGGCTTAGCCGTGAACGTTATCGAGTGCTGACATGAAACGTGCAGTTAGAAACCGCAGAGCACTTGTTAAATTTCGCGTCGCCGGCGCCTGCTTCGCGTTCGTGCTGTGCCTATTCAGCGCTATTACCTTGGCCGAATCACGCATGGTCTCGCTGGACATGCAACGCGGCGACACCAAACAGGTACAGGCCAAGGTCACTAACTACTTGCACGGGCCGATTGAAATTGAACTGTTCTGGCGCGACAACAAAAACATGAGTGCGATGCCGGCCCTGCCTTTGCGCAAAGTGCTGCCGCCGAATCGCGAGTCGACCGTATCGATATTGCAGCCAATCGATGTGTATCAGGCCAGCTCGTATGACGTGCAATTACGCGCCGTACCCGGTGACCCGCGGGCCACCCCCGATGACATGGTGTACGCATTTCCCTTAGCGCTTAAACGCACGGTGATGGGCCAGGGATTTTCCGGCAAACGCACCCATCAGGACGATCAAAACCGCTACGCCGTGGATTTGAATGCCGAGCGTGGCACCTCCGTATTGGCAGCACGCTCCGGCGTTGTGATGGAAGTGGTCGATGGCCACGGTGAAGGCGGCTTTAACAGTCGCTTCACCGACAAAGCGAATCTGGTCCGCGTGGTCCATGCCGATGGCACCATGGCGGTTTATGTCCATCTGTTAGCCGGCTCCATCCAAGTGCAACCGGGTCAACGCGTCGCCGTCGGCCAACGTCTGGCATCCAGCGGCAACTCCGGTTATTCCAGCGGCCCGCACCTGCACTTCGGACTGCAAATGAATGTCGGGATGAAACTGGTGTCGATTCCGTTCCGGATGTTGGGGCCAGAGGGGATGTTGAAATTGGATGGTCCTTAGTTCCCCCCGAACTTTTCTATTTCTGATTCCTGCGAACTCTTAATTTCGTCATTCTGGCGAAAGCCAGAATCCAACTCTTAGTAGTTATTCGTCATTCCCGCGAAAGCGGGAATCTGCTTTTCTTGATGTTTTGCAACGCCCACACTTTTTCGTTTATTCGAATTGCATTCGATGCTCTTGTTTTCCCTCCTGGCGACAAGGGCCAAAAGCGCTTTGCACTCTTTATCTACTCGCGACGCCCACACTTTTTCGTCTCTGCGAATTGAATTCGATGCTCTTGCTTGCCCTCCTGGCGACGAGGGCCAAAAGCGCTTTGCACTCTTTTGCTCTTCGTGACGCCCCCAATTTTTCGCAATCCCCTAATGCCCTTGACGCGTGTTCTTGTCACTTTTGTC
>CBDUOG010000128.1:0-3758 GCA_965368785.1 uncultured Gammaproteobacteria bacterium
CCGCTGCAGATCGGCTGGACCCTGCAGCGGGCGCGGGTGCCCGTGGAAGCTATCGCTGGTCGTGGCAAACAACACCGCGCGATTAAACTGCGGTTCCACTCGATGCACGCACGTCTGGCCTTGCCGGTCCCACAGTTCTAATTCGCTGGCCCATTCGGCCTGCCAATCCGGAGTCAGGTAAATCAACAAATTCAAGCGCCGATGCAAGCCGCTTTCCGGGTGCACATTAAAATCGGCGTGGATACCTAAATGATCGCCGGGCCGGCTGACATGAATGCCGCCCCCCAAATAGGACGGGTCCGGCAGCAAGCCATTGATGCCGGTGACCTGCTCCAACCAGGTAATAAATTCCGCTGAGGTGAGTTGTTCAATGCACGCGCGAAGTGCCGGCGCAAATAGGTCAACCCGGGCACTGGCCAGTTTTTGTTCAAAGCCGGGGTGGCCAAAACGCTCCCACGGAAAGTCGGATTGGGCATCGGGAAAACTGTTGGCTAGCGTATTGGCCAGTGATGCATCGAGAAAATGATCCATCACGATATGCGCAAACGGCTCGGCCTTTTCGAAGGTTTGTTTCAGATTGGCCGTAGAAGGCAATTCGGGATTGAGCAGTTCGATCATGCGCTCAGTTTAATGGCAATCGGGACGCTTTGTGCTTGATTCAGCTAATCTCAATAATCATGCGTGTCCGCAACCCGAAACCATTAAGCGATTAATCCAAAGGTGATCTTTGTGGCGATGGTTCACGCCACAAGCACCATCGACCATCGGCTCCTTTGCCGGCTTGTCCGCGTAATCAAACGTCAATAATTCGTAAGTTGGTCGAAAAAAGTGTGTCGCGGCTCCGGTTTTTAATCTTGTGACCTTTGTTGACTTGCCACTTTGAGCGCAAATCGATTTGATGGAGGCATTCCAAATGTTGTTTGCATCCATGCCTATCCATTACGCGTTCAACGCCGCTCAGAATTGCCTGCGCCTGACCTTGGTCGGACAGATCAACGACGAGTGCATGCGGTACTGCCACGAGCAAATTTATCAAGACCCGCAGTTTGTGCAAGGCATGAACCATCTGATGGATTTAAGTCAGGCAGATATGAATGATGTGAGTTCGGCGGGCTTGCGCAAACTCATGCATTTGAGTGAGCGCTACGCGACCCAGTCGTTTCGTACAGCCATCGTCGCGCCGCAGGACCTATCCTTCGGATTATCGCGCCTGTATCAGATCCTCAGCTCGGATTCGCCGGAAGAGGTGATGGTCTTTCGCAGCTTGCTTGAGGCGAATTACTGGTTGGGTCTGGAATTCTATTTGCCCAGTGCACCGGTGCTTAGCCGTTTCGAGTTTGAGCAGGCTGGATTCAAGTTAGCCGATTGCAGGGCGTCGTAGTCAGCGGCTCAGATAGTTGAGTACGCCACGGCCCGCCACCACGCCGCTGGCAAAACTAGCCGTCAGCAGATAGCCCCCGGTGGGCGCTTCCCAATCAATCATTTCGCCGGCACAAAACACGCCGGGCATGTTGTTGAGCATCAGTTGCGGATTCATCGCCGCAAAACGCACGCCACCGGCGGTACTGATCGCCTCGTCAATCGGGCGCGGGCGCAACACGCGAATCGGCAGGCGTTTAATGCAACGCGCGACGGCGGCGGCATCGGCAAATTGTGACTTATCTAAGACTTCAAATAGCAAGCCAGCTTTGACATCGGTAATCGAGGCAATGCGCCGCAAACGATCGGCCAGTGAACGTCCTTTGCTCGGCTTAGCAAAGGCTTCGCGCAGGCCTGTCTCATGCCGGTGTGGCGACAGATCAATCAACACATCGGCATACCCGTGCTTGGCTATTTGATCGCGGATCACACTCGATAGCGCATAAACCGCCGAACCCTCAATGCCATATTCGCTCAGCACAAACTCACCGAGTACGCGATGCGGAGTGCCCGCATCATCGATGACGGTCAGCGCCACCGATTTCAACGGCGCACCGGCAAATCTTTGAATCAGATGCGTGCTCCAGTTTGCTTCAAAGCCGCAGTTACTCGGCACCAGCGGTGCTACGTCAATGCCGAGCTGTTCTAGCGCCGCAAACCACGCACCATCGGAGCCCAGTTTGGCCCAAGATCCACCGCCCATCGCCAGTACCGTGGCGTCGGTGTGCACGCTAACTTCGCCATCAGCGGTTGCAAAGCGCGATTCGCCAGTGGCATCAAAGCCTAACCAGCGATGCGACTGATGAAAGCGCACGCCCGACTGATGCAGACGCCGCACCCAACCACGCAATAATGGTGCGGCTTTCATATCCTGCGGAAACACCCGGCCGGATGAGCCGACAAAGGTTTCAACACCCAATCCACGCGCCCACGCTCGCAGAGCCTCGGCATCAAATACATCCAGCCAGCGTTCAATTTCCAACGCGCGCTCGTTATAACGCTGATCAAAAACCGGCCGATCTTCGGAATGGGTTAAGTTCAAACCGCCTTTGCCGGCAATCAGAAATTTACGGCCCACCGATGCCTTGCTGTCGTACAGATCAACTTGATAACCCGCAGCACAAATTACCTCGGCCGCCATCAAGCCCGCCGGACCACCACCAATCACCGCCACGCGCTTGGCGCTGGTGTTTAATGGCGTAGGGGAATCGGATGCGGGCATGAGGGTTCAGGGCAATAGCAATGCAGCGGGCATGGTAACGCATCAGTCATTTGTTTGGCTTTGCATTGGCTTGGCTTCCCGCGATACATCAGCATCGTCACTCCATTAATTTTTGTAACGTGTCATACCGGCGGACGCCACGTGCTGTCATGCCGGCGCACGCCGGTATCCAGCTCGTCATCCCAGCGAACGCTACAAACCGTCATTCCCGCGAAAGCGGGAATCTGCTTTTCTTGATGATTAGCGCCGCCCATACTTTTTCGTTTTTTTGATTTTCATTCAGGGCGTATTCTTGTCACTTTTGTCCGGCAACAAAAGTGACCAAAAGTGCCTCCGCCTGAATCGCCCTGTGTTGATCACGCGGTGAATGACATGCCGCCGCAGTCGCTCAGGGATCGCCGGTTGGACATCCGTGTCCAATCGGCGATGCTCGAGATCCATCTCTCGCCCGCTGCGCGGCCCGTTCCTCGCTCCTGCGGATGCGATTCAATGGCGGCAAAATCAAAGTCAGTACCGCGCGCCGCACGTTTCGAGGAGTTAGCGTCACACTTCTTCATTCCGCCGAACACCAAACACCGTCATCCCGGCGGACGCCAAGCACCGTCATCCCGGCGGACGCCAAGCACCGTAATACCGGCGGACGCCAAGCACCGTAATCCCGGCGGACGCCAAGCACCGTAATACCGGCGAAGGCCCAACAGCGTCATGCCGGCGAAGGCCGGTATCCAGCTTCGCCGTTGCCGCAATCGACCGTGCATCCCTGTGCACACGCCGACGCCCGCTGTGCGGCCTGTCCCACGCTCCCGCGTTTGGCCGCCGTTTTTGTGAATAATCGTTTGACCTTGAATGGGAATTGAGCCTAATAATTGCCAATGAAAATCGCTGTCCAAAGATGGCTAACTACAGTTGCGCTTATGCTCGCGCTCGCCGCGGCGCCCGGGGCGCTACACGCACAGGGCCGCAACTGCGGAACTTTTTGGACGGGTTGGTCGGATGGGCAAGACCCTAAAACAAACCCATGCCCCGCGCACTGTGAGCCATCAGGGCTTGTACAAGAAAAGCAGTACAAGCAGGGTCAGAAAACATTGGTCGATCGGCAGTATCAGTGTGTCGTTAA
>CBDUOG010000129.1:0-3650 GCA_965368785.1 uncultured Gammaproteobacteria bacterium
TTCTCTGCGGCTCGTTTGCGCGCTTTTTCCCATGCATCCGAGCCAAGCGAATGCAAGGGCGCGTGCTCCGGCGCGGTACCGGCGTAGCGCGAGACCTGCTCAAGTTGTGCCACCGGCACATAAAGCTTGTCGCCCTTGGCGTACTCAATACACAAAAACTCACCGGTGATGCCGCCACTCTCCAGAGTCTGTAACCCCAGATAACGACCCACACCGTGCTCGATATGCACAATCGGTGCACCCAACTGGATGTCATTCAGATCACGAATGATGCTTTCCGGGTCGCGGGTGCTGCGCGACTTACGGCGTCGCGATTGTTCGGCGCGTTCGGGGAAAAACTGACGCTCCGTCAACACGCACACTTGGGGTGCGTCTAAAGCAAAGCCATCATCCAGTGGCGCTACTGCGATGGCGAATGGATGGTCGGACTGGATGAAGCTGGTCCAATCTTCCATTACCTGCGGTCTGAGCTCGGCCGAATGCAATATCTCCATCAATGTTTCGCGACGCCCGGCCGAGTCAGCTGCAATCAGAACCCGGCCGCTATAGCTCGATAGAAAGCTAATTAAAGCGGCCGCGGTGGATTCGCCTTTCTGGCTGATCGGAAGATCCGGCGCGGGTTGCTCGGCCAGTTTTTCTGCCTCCGCAAAGCGTGGATGATCCTTCTCGCATACTTCACTGCGGGCGAACTCATTGAGCCGTGCGCGTAACGCCTCAGGGCTTAAGTACAATTCATCAGGCGCGAGGATCGGGCGTTCGATGTCATGTCGGCGCTGTTCGTAGCGTTCCCGGGTTTGTTGCCAAAACCGGTCACACGACGCATCAAGTTGCTCAGCCAACACCAGCAACGAGTTCGCTGGCAAGTAATCCAGAATACTGGCCGTCTTATCGAAGAAAAGCGGTAAGTAATATTCGACACCTGCCGGAGCCTGACACTCTTTGAGATCCTGCATCAGCGCTGATCTGCGATAGTCGACGTCGAATCGCTCGATCAGTGTTTCGCGCGCCAGCTTGCAACCACTTTCATCGAACGGAAATTCTCGTGCTGGCAGCAGATCGATTTTTTCGACGCTTTCAAGCGAGCGTTGAGTTTCGGGGTCAAAAAATCTGATCGACTCAATTTCATCGTCAAATAGTTCGATGCGCACCGGGTGGTCTAGGCCAGATGGGAACAAGTCCATCAGGCCGCCACGAACCGCAAAATCGCCGGGGTCATTGACCTGCGGTACATGACGGTAACCCGCGTTGCTTAAGCGTTTTTTCTGAGCCTCCAGATCGAATTTCTCGCCTTTGCTCATTTGCAAAACGTTGCCGGCAATCCATTTCGGCGGCGCAATGCGTTGCATCAGGGTGGTCACCGGGACGATGAGCACGCCTTGTTGAAACTGCGGCAGGCGCGCAAGACACGCGATGCGTTGGGAAATAATTTCCGGATGGGGACTAAACAGATCGTAGGGTAGAGTTTCCCAGTCGGGGAAATGGGCTTGAGCGACATTGGGGCCGAGCGTAGCGATGCTTTGTTCCAGGACATTAGCGCTATGGCTGTCCGCGGTGACAATGACTACCGGCCCACTATGATTGCGCGCACGCTCCAGTGCCGCCAGCGCAAGTACGCTTTGGCTACTGAGCTTTTGCCAATAGGCGCGCTGCTGGCCGCTACGCGGAATGGGCGCTTTTGGGAGATCGAGCGTTCTCATTGAGGCGCGCAGTTTACCTGATCTGCCGAAAATGCTGGAGAATGGGGGCTGACTGGGCAGCGAAGGGGTAGCGACAAAGTGACGGCTGCACCGAACTTTCTTTCCGCGTTGAAGTTCTGGCTAAAACTGGGATTGATTAGTTTTGGCGGTCCGGCAGGGCAGATCAGCATCATGCATGCTGAATTGGTCGAGCGTCGGCGATGGATCGACGAGGCCGAGTTTCTCAATGCGTTGAATTACTGCATGTTGTTGCCGGGTCCCGAGGCCATGCAATTGGCGAGCTGGTGTGGATGGCGTCTACATGGCTTGCGTGGTGGTTTCGTGGCGGGAACCTTGTTTTTCGTGCCCGGCGCATTATTGATTTTAGCGCTGACGTATTTGTATCTGGCGTTCGGCAACCTGCCAGCGGTAGGCGGCATTTTATTGGGCTTGCAAGCTGCGGTAGTTGCCGTATTGCTCAATGCGATTTGGCATATTTCCAAGCGGGTGCTCAAGGGTTGGTTTAGCGCATTGATTGCGATCGTGGCGCTGGCAGTGATGTTATTCGGGTTGATGAGCTTTCCGCTGTTGTTGCTTAGCGCGGCAACGGCCGGTGTGCTGTCCTATGTTGCCAGATCGGGCAGGGCAGGATTAGTCGCGTCGGTTGCGGCAAAAACAACTGATATTTCGAATCCAATCGACCGACCATCACTGCGCAATAGTGCCAAGGTATTCGTGTTTTGCCTGGCCTTGTGGTGGCTTCCGCTGCTAGGCGTAATTTATCTGCTGGGGCCTGATAGCACGACCGCTTCTATGGCTCTGTTTTTTAGCAAAACAGCGATGATTACTTTTGGCGGCGCCTATGCAGTGCTGCCCTATGTGGCGGATCACGCCGTGTCGGTGCAGTGGCTCGATGCCGAGCAAATGCTGATTGGGCTTGGTTTGGCGGAGACCACGCCGGGCCCGCTGATTTTAGTTCTGGAGTACGTCGGTATTACCGGCGCATTCCAAAACCCTGACTTGAACTCGGTGGTTGCTTCGGCGCTGCTGGGCGGCGCTGTGAGTTTATGGGCCAGTTTTGCTCCCTGCTTTATGTTTGTGCTTCCCGCAGCGCCATGGCTAAGCCGTCTGCAACAGCTGCCCTTGCTCGCCGCGGCGATGGGCGCGATTAGCGCTGCTGTGCTGGGCATCATGGCGCACTTGTCCGTATGGTTTTGCTGGCACTTAGTTATTGCCGCAAGCATGCTCGAGCATGTGCAAATGCTTGCAATATTCCTTATCAGTGCGCTGTTACTGCTTCGCTGGCGGCGATCGGTACCCGAAGTCGTGATGGTCGCCGCATTGCTCGGATCGGCAATGCAGTTGCTGCTGCAACTCTGAGCTTAGTTCGAATCGGGCTCGGCATTGAATTCTGCGAGCGTTACATAATGTCCGCCGGGTTCGATCACGCCGATTTCATTGGCGCCATAAAAAGTGGTGCGACGCTGCATAAAGACCGGTGCTTGCGCGACCGACTCGACGGCGAGCTCGAGGCTATCAACTTCGACAAAGAGGGTGCTGTGATGTCCCCTGAGTTTTATCGCCAGCTCGGATATGTCGGCGGCAACCGAATCAAAGCTTTGATACATCAATTCGACCCGGCCATTGCTAATGGCGACGAAACCGAGGCGATTTTCATGTGGAACCTGAATTTGGACTTCAAAGCCCAGTGCTTTCCAAAACACCAGTGAGGGCTCAATCGCGTCAACCAATAAGACCGGTGTCGATTTTTTTACGGTAGCCATCGAGGACTCCTTGTCGGTGGAAAAAGAACCTGGATCGAACGATGACTCTGATAGCCGCTCACAGCCGGGTGCTGTCAGTATCAAGGCAATTAGTAATAAGGCTTTCACAGAACTGTACTCCGTAGGCATGAGCCGCCCGATGATAAGGGCTCTGATAGACTGCGCTATCTGAACGATTCAGGGGTTGGTA
>CBDUOG010000130.1:0-3531 GCA_965368785.1 uncultured Gammaproteobacteria bacterium
CCACGCCCTGGTGGCGTACGCCACCGGACATGCCTTCGAGCGCCTGGTTATTCACTTTGCGAACCGCGATACCCAGATCAAGCGCTTCGTTTTCAATTTCAGTCAGGCGCGGGTTTTTTGCACCCGCCTCAATCAATACTTCGCGAACATGCTCTGCATCGTGCTCAAGCGCTGAAGCCACCGCATTAATCCCGGCAACCCAACGCGAGGTTGAACTTACGCCCATGGTTTATTTTTCCTCTTATTAACTTTTGGCTCTTTCGGCTCTTTGGCTTTTTTCGGGCCGCGCGCTTTCTTTGAAAAACGCACATTTGCCGCGACTTGAGCTGCCTTGTCGGCCTTGTTGCTCTCTTCTTTGGATAACACCAATTTAAAATCGATGCGGCGCTCCTCAACACTGGCGCGCATTACCATCACCCGCACCGAATCGCCAAGCCTCCAGCTCAAGCCCTTACGTTCACCGCTCATGGTTCGCCGGGCCGGATCGAAATGGTAGTAGTCATGCGGCAGTTGGGTAACGTGGACCAGGCCATTAACCTTGGATTCGTTAAGCTCCACAAACAGGCCAAAACTGGTCACGCCACTGATCACGCCGTCAAACTCAGCGCCTACATGCTGTTCCATCCATGCGCTGCGATAGCGATCGTCCACTTCACGCGATGCCTCATCGGCACGGCGTGATTTCTCCGAACACTGCAGGCACAAACCTTCCATCTCATGTGGTGAATAATGGAAGTCGTCGACCTTGGCGCCAGTCAACAAGTGCTTGATCGCGCGGTGCAGCAGCAAGTCAGGATAGCGCCTGATCGGTGAAGTGAAGTGCGAGTACTCCTGCAAGGCCAGACCGAAATGACCGAGATTTGATGTCGAGTACACCGCCAAAGATTGCGAACGCAATAGGACTGTTTCTAGTAATGGCGCATCAACCCGATCATGAATCTTCTTCAGCAGCCTGGCAAAATCCTTTGGCGTCACCGAAGACCAGGCCGGTAGACGCAATTGAAACTCAGCCAGAAACTCCAGCAGCTCCGCGTATTTGCTTTCCGGCGGCCGGTCGTGGACGCGATACGGCGCTGCGATTTCGCGCTGGGAAATAAACTTTCCGGCCTCGACATTGGCGGCGATCATGCATTCCTCGATCAGTCGATGCGCGTCATTTCGCTCCAGCATGCCGGCCTGCACCACTGCACCGGTGTTGTCCAACACAAAGCGTACTTCAGATGAGCCAAATTCGATCGCGCCGCGCTGGGCCCGGGCTTTAGATAAGACTTCATAGAGCTGATGCAGCTTCTGTATCTGAGGCATCAGGCTACCAACCTGCTCGATCGATTCGGCATCGTTTTCGCCGATTGCTTTCCAAACCTGGTTGTAAGTTAATCGCGCATGCGAACGCATAACCGCTTCGTAAAATTTAGACTTGGTCACCGTCCCGTCAAAGCTGATTCGCATGTCACATACAAAACACAAACGATCAACTTTTGGTTTCAATGAGCAAATGCCGTTCGATAGAGTTTCAGGCAACATCGGTACAACAAAACCCGGGAAATAGACCGAGGTTCCGCGATTAACCGCTTCAATATCGAGCGCTGTTCCAATTCGAACGTAATGCGACACATCGGCAATTGCAACGATCAGCCTGAAGCCTTTGCCGTCTTGTTCGCACCAAACCGCATCGTCAAAATCTTTGGCATCCTCACCATCGATGGTGACCAATGGAACTTTGCGTAGATCAACCCGCCCGGCAATAATTTCCTCACTGATTTCCACCGGCGTGTCCATCGCCTCGGAGACTACCTCGGGCGAGAATTCATGCGGTAGATCGTGCGCATGAATCGCCGCTTCAACCACTTGCGATGCCTTGAGCGAGTCGCCAAGCACCACAAGAATGCTGCCAATCGGCGGTCGACCTTTCTCCGGTGGCGCGGTAATTTCGCAGATGACCAACTGCCCGGCGGTCGCTTTGAGCCGTGCATCTTCAGGGATAAGTATTTCGGTGAGAATGCGTCGATCATCCGGAATGACCATGCCAATGCCGGCGCGCATTTCAAAGCGCCCCATAACCCGCGTGAGCCGGTGCTCTAAGACTTCGACAATACTGGCCTCAGATCGGCCCCTCGCATCTAAGCCGGTGACGCTGGCCAAAACCCGGTCGCCGTGCATCGCTTTGCGCATTTGAGCCGGCGGCAGGAAGGAATCGTCGCCTCCACCATCGGGCCGGAAAAAGCCAAATCCATCAGGGTTGGCAATCACTGAGCCGGCGATGAGATCGAGCTGCTTGGTGACTGCGTAACCACCTCGGCGGTTGAGCAGTAACTGCCCATCCCGGGTCATTGCGTTCAGGCGCTTGGATAGCGCCTCAACCCGGTCTTCGCCGTGCAACTTAAGGGCCTGGGCAATTTCTTCCAGTATTTGCGGGCCATCTGCACCCTGCAATAACTCGAGAATTGCTTCGCGACTGGCGATCGGGTTTTCATAACGGCGCGCTTCACGAGCCGCAAACGGGTCGTTCCAGGCGCCGGTTTTTTTAGGTTTGCGGCTGGTGCCAGCTGACTTCTTGGCACCTGAGTCTCGGCTTGGTTTGGCTTTGGGCCCCTTGCCGGCGGACGACTTTGCCTTCAGTGAATCGGGCATCCAGGGAGGCAGTTTTGAGCCTTCTTTCTTTGAATCGCCAGAACGGCGCTTACTTGTTTTTTTCTTCATCCGTCCATGGTACTACGCGGCTGTTAATCAGGCGTGTACATTAGCCGTCGAATTGCGATATTCATTGACAATACAGGCCCGAATCGTTACTTTACGCGCCTCATTTGGAATCCTGAAATGCCCAGGTGGCGGAATTGGTAGACGCACTAGTTTCAGGTACTAGCGGGTAAAACCGTGGAGGTTCGAGTCCTCTTCTGGGCACCAAATAGAGGGTCAACAGCCCTAACGCAAAAAACCCGCCGGAGTGCGGGTTTTTTGTTGTCCGGCCCCAAGCTTTGATCCCCTAGCGGACCTGGTATCGCTTCCGGCCCTGCTTTGCCCACGTTGCCGAAAAAATAGTCCAGGCTGACAACCCAATACCTAAAATCTTATACCGTTGAGCTCTTCATCTACTTTGGCAACGATATCTCTCAAGAACTGTAGAGTTCTCGGGTCATTTTGGCCCGTTGCCAACGAAGTCTGCGAAGCAATAACTCCGCTGCCGAGCAACACTTGCACATTATTAATACCAACCCAGGGTCCAGGGCCATCGCTTCCTTCATAAGCGGCAGTCAGACAGGCCTTAATTTTTGGTTTTTCTGAGCCAAGGTAAGGCTCGATGCTCATAAATGCCTGGGCCGCGGAGATGCTGCTAGCGGCACCATTGACCTTGACCCCTAGACTCCTGAATTCGCCTTTCAGCGTTTCGAAATCGGCAGAACTAAACGTGCAGCTGTCTTGCGCGGAGCCGCATCCAGCCAGCAGACCCATCAAAAATATCGCTGAGATAAACCGTGGCATAAATATCCAGAAGTGAGTAAAAGCACTATGAGCCATCTTGAGACGAATACT
>CBDUOG010000131.1:0-3463 GCA_965368785.1 uncultured Gammaproteobacteria bacterium
TTTCGATCGTTGCTTTCAGAGCTTCCTTATTCATATAGCCGAGCATCAAGACTCTCAGAGTCTGCGCATCCTGGACTACCGCAGGAATCAAGCCGTCCTGCTTGGACCAGTCTAACGAATCAATTTGCTTAATCTGCATTACGAACCTCCACCCCGGAACTTTGCAAATAGGTTTTCAACGCACCAATGACAATCTCACCGCTATGAAAAACCGATGCTGCCAAAGCGCCATCAACATCGGATTGTTTAAACACCTGCGCAAAGTGTGCCATTTCACCGGCGCCACCGGAAGCGATCAGCGGAACCGCACAAACCGATCGGGCGACTGCTAGTTGCTCAATATCATAACCGAGCCGAACGCCATCGCTACCCATGCAATTAAGCACCACTTCGCCCGCGCCACGATGCTGGACTTCCTGTAGCCAATCCATCGTCGTTTTGCTTAGCGCACGCATCTTGTCGGATGATCCGGTGTCGCGTCGGACGCGCCACTGGCCATCAGCGTCGCGCAAAGAGTCTATACCCACCACCACACACTGAACCCCAAATGCCTTCGCCAGCTCTTCAATTAGCACCGGTCGCTCCAGCGCCGGCGTATTGATCGAAATTTTGTCGGCGCCGGCATTCAGAATCTCTGCGGCGTCTTGCACGCTGCGAATTCCGCCGGCCACGCAAAATGGAATATCGATCAGATCAGAAACACGACGAACCCACTGACGATCAACACTGCGCCCTTCCGGGCTTGCGGAAATATCGTAGAAAACCAGTTCGTCAGCACCCTGGTCCCGATAGCGAATCGCGAGCTCTTCGATATCGCCCATCACCCGATGGTTTTCAAACTGAATACCTTTAACCACTTTGCCGTCGCGCACATCCAGACAGGGAATAATCCGCCGGGCTAGCACTGCAGGGCCTGCGACATACTGAATCGGTTCTCCAGCAAAGCTTTGCCTACGACGACGCCACAGGCACCAGCAGCCCGCGCTACGCGTATATCGCCTAAGGACTTAACGCCGCCGGATGCCTGGATCAAGACCGATGGAAACTGAGCGGCCATCTCGCCATAAAGTGGTGCATTGACTCCGCCCAGCATGCCATCGCGAGCAATGTCGGTGCACAGCAAATGCTTCAATCCGGCTCCGGCGAATTGCGTTAGAAGACTGAATAGTTCGGCTCCGCCGTCTTCGGTCCAACCATGAATGGGCAGACGCCAGATACCATCAGCGCTCTGACGCGTGTCTAACGCAACACAAATATGCTCCGCTCCAAATTTTTCTATCCATTCAATTACACGCTCGGGCTCACGAACAGCCGTCGTACCGACGACAACCCGTGAGGCGCCGGCAGCCAATCGCTCTCGAATGTCGGATTCATTGCGAACACCACCACCAATTTGGACATGCATATTCTGGTGAACGCTGACCCGACGCAAGACTGGCCCAATCTTGAACTCACCGGTCTTGGATGCATCCAGATCAACCACATGCAACCAAGTTGCCCCTTGCATGGCATAGTCCGCCGCCAGCGACTCTGGATCAACGGCATAGGATTGCTCACGATTAAAATCGCCCTGCTGCAAACGCACAACACGACCCTCGCGCACATCAATAGCCGGATAGACAGTAAAACTCATAGACGTAAAAAATTCTGAAGTAATTGAGCACCGGCAAGAGCCGATCGCTCCGGGTGAAACTGCGCGCCAAATACGCGTTCAGATCCTACCACCGCGCAAAATGGCTCAGCGTGCGTACACGACATGAGTTCATCCGGTGTGTCCTGAACTGCATAGCTGTGCACAAAGTACGCGTAGCTTTGATCCAGACCCGCCGTGAGCGGATGTGATTTGCGTTGATTTAATTGATTCCAACCCATATGCGGAACACGCGCTGTTGCAGTCGCCGGGAGCTTTTGCACACGGCCCGGCAACAAGCCCAAACAGCGGCAGTCATCTTCCGCGGAATGTTCAAAGAGCAACTGCATGCCCACACAAATTCCCAGCAAGGGCTGACTGAGCTTCGGAATTAAATGGATCAAACGATTATCCTGAAGTCGCTGCATCGCATTCTTCGCAGTGCCCACTCCCGGCAAAATAACATGCGTGGCTGCTCTAACTGTGGCGGCCTCTGAGGTCACCGGCGCGTCAACGCCATGCCGCCGAAATGCCGCCTGAACCGAACCTAGATTGGCACCACCGGAGTCCAACAGGACGACGCGCGCACTCACAGCAAGCCTTTTGTGGTTGGCAGAGCGTTGCCTTCGCGACGAATCGCCTGCCCCAAGGCTCGGGCAAATACCTTGAAACTCGCTTCCACCATGTGGTGTCCATTATCGCCACGTACGCTGAGGTTTAAGTTAATTCCAGACGCATCGCAAACCGAGCGAAAGAAATGCTCAACCAGCTCAGTGGCCATGCCGCCAACTTCGGCGCGCGGAAACTGCCCCTCAAAAACCAGATAGGGTCGACCCGAGAAATCCAGAGCTGCTGCGGCCAGGGTGTCGTCCATCGGTAGGGTAAATCCATAACGAGCGATCCCGCGCTTGTCGCCAATGGCCTGCTTTAATGCCGCGCCGAATGCCAGTGCGCAATCTTCAATCGTGTGGTGATCATCAATATGCAAATCACCGATGCATTCGAGCTTGAATGAGATGCCACTGTGCTTACCAATTTGTTCGAGCATATGGTCAAAAAAACCCAGCCCGGTTGATATCTGCGGATCGGCTGGACGATCCAGATCCAGTTCAACCCGGATGCTGGTTTCTTTTGTTTTGCGCTCTACCCTTGCCTGCCTCGGACTCGAGCACAATGCATGCGCAATGCCGAGCCAGTCCAGGCCCTGCTTGCCGATGTGGAAACCGCGCACGCCGAGCTTTTCGGCAAACTGCATATCCGTATCGCGGTCGCCGACCATGGCGCTGCCATCCAGATCGATCGCACGATCACGCAGATAGTGCAGAACCATGCCGATACCGGGCTTGCGTGTATCTTTGTTCTCGTGTGGAAAACTTTCATCAATCAGCACTTCCCGGAACTCGATTCCCTGCGACTGAAGAATTTGTAGTAGTAATTGTTGCGGCCCGTCGAAGTGAGTCCGCGGAAAACTTTCGGTACCCAGTCCATCCTGATTTGTCACCATGACTAAATCAAAACCCGCCGCTTTGATCTGGCGCAGCGCCGGAATCACGTCGGCAACCAACTTAAACTTTTCAAACGAGTCAATCTGCTCGTCCGCAGGCTCTTCAAAAAGCACGCCATCGCGGTCAACGAACAGAATTTTCTGACCGCTCATGCGACCTCCATCTGTAATGCCTGCATCACCTCTAATAGCTGCTCATTTTCGTCGGGACTGCCGATACTGATGCGCAATGCATCCTCCAACCCAGGCATACTCCGCATATCACGCACTACAATCCCTGATGCCAGAAGACGCTTAAATACATCCTCACAACGCTCCAAACGCAGCAA
>CBDUOG010000132.1:0-3377 GCA_965368785.1 uncultured Gammaproteobacteria bacterium
TTTCCCGAATAGTCAAAGAAACAGGCGATGATTTACAGCAGTTAGGAGCAAGAATGAAATGATTAAATCATTAATAGAGAATGAGCTTCTTAATATTAGTGCTTCTGTCGACCACAAAGGCTAAAGCAGCAGACTATGACCTGGCTATTAACAACGGCCGGGTCATGGGTCCGGCTTATAATACTCATTTGCAATAACGTTAAATCTTATTTAGATATGACCCTGTCTACCGCAACAAGAGTGCCCGGAGTATTAATAACGTCATGAGCTGGACTACGGTGATCTGGTCTATGTCCGCCGCGGTTTGCCTGACGCTAGCGGCAATGCATGGTCTTGTCTGGTTGCGTGCGCGTGATGCCTGGGCGAATCTGTTGTTTACCATTGCTGCGGTCGCGGCAGCGGTGATTGCAATGCTCGAATTGAATCTTATACATGCGAAGACCCCCGAAGCTTATGGCGAGCTGCTTCGCTGGATACATGTCCCGGCGGGGATACTTATGGTTGCACTGGTCTGGTTTATTTACTTCTATCTCCAGGCTGGGCGCCGCTGGCTGGCGTGGACGATCACTGGTCTGCGTATGCTGATACTGCTGCCCAATTTTCTAAATTACCCGAATGCTACCTTTGCAGAAATTACCGGTTTACGTACAGAGGTATTTTTCGGCGAAATATTTTCGGTCCCGATCGGGGAGGAAAATCCCTGGCGAATTCTGATTCATGTGAGCATGCTGTTGTGGCTGCTGTTTGTTCTGGATGCCGCCATTACCGCATGGAAACAGGGTCATCGCCGGCGAGCGCTGGTGCTTGGTGGTATGACTATATTAGCGATATTGCTGGGAGCGATTTTTTCTGGCTTGATGGCCAGAGGCATTCTCCCCGGTGCATTTATCAGTTTCATTTTTATCCTGATCGTACTTGTATTGGCCTTCGAGTTGAGCATGGATCTGATTCGCTCGAGAGAGCTTGCTCGTGATCTACGTGAAAGCCAGCAGCGCATGAATCTGGCTGCCAGTGCAGCAAACCTGGGACTCTGGGAGTGGGATGTCATTCGCGATGCTATCTGGATTACAGAAGCGGGGCGCGACAGGCTTGGCATCAGCAAGTCCGAACACTTGAGCTTCGAAAACTACCTGCAGTTGATTCATCCCGATGATCGTGAGGTCATCCGATCTGCCGTCAGTCGCACTTTGGAAGGAAGCGTTGATTTGCAGGTAGAGTACAGGATGACGGGTCCGGATGGTACCACGCGCTGGATTGCGGCCCATGGCCAGGTGGAACGTGCCATAAGCGGTAAACCACTGCAATTGCGTGGTATATCGATGGACATCACTGAGCGTAAACAGGCCGAAGACGAGTTACAGGAGCATCGTAATGAGCTCGCGCATATTTCGCGTGTTAGTGCACTTGGGCAGCTTTCCTCATCACTGGCGCATGAAATTAACCAGCCGTTAGGGGCTATTCTGCGCAATGCGGAAGCGGCGGAACTGTTTCTCAAACAAACACCGCCAGACCTCGACGAATTACTCGCTATTATCACGGATATACGCAAGGACGAGCAGCGCGCGGCGTCGGTTATTGAGCGTATGCGGTTGTTGTTGAAGCGTCGTGAACTGCAGTTTGAAATACTCGTAGTGGAGGAACTGATCGCACAGGTGATCAAGTTGTTGAACGCTGAAATACAGTCCCGCCATGCCACATTGCAAATTGAGGTACCAGGCGAATTGCCGAAAATAGTCGGTGATCGTGTTCATCTTCAGCAGGTTATCCTGAACCTGGTGCTCAACAGTCTGGATGCCATGGATGAAATAGACGCGGGACAGCGGCAAATCGTCATTCGGGCTTCACAAATGATGGATAGCGTGGTTGAATTGGCGGTGATTGACCGCGGTACCGGATTTACAGCGGGGCAATTGCAGCATTTGTTCGAGCCGTTTTATACCACCAAATCACAAGGGACCGGTATCGGGCTGGCGATTTCAAAAACTCTTGTTGAAATGCACGGCGGCGAAATCAGCGCCGAGAATAATCCGGAGGGCGGTTCCACGGTTCGCTTCACAGTGAAAGTGGCGCAACAGAAAGAAGACCAGGCATGAGTGAAAATACCCAAACCGTGTTTGTCGTCGATGACGATCCTTCGTTTTTAGCAACGATCACACGCTGGCTGCGCGCCTTTGGCTATGCAGTGAAAAGTTACAGCTCTGCTGCGGATTTTCTGGCCCAGCGGCCGATGCAAGCGGCAGGGTGTGTGGTAGCGGATTTACAAATGCCCGGTATGGATGGCATGGCATTACAGCAGACGCTTGCACAGTCCGACAATCCCTTACCCGTTGTCTTTCTCACCGGCCACGGAGACATTCCCACCAGTGTGCAGGCCATGCGCCGAGGCGCCGAAGATTTTCTGATCAAGACGGCCAGCAAGGAGGATTTACTCGCCGCTATTGAACGCGCGTTAGCGCGTGACAAAAGCGAACGTAAAGTTCGCCTGCGGCAGCACGACTTGCTGCAGCGGTTCGCGAAACTGACACCGCGTGAAAACGAAGTACTAGCGCACGTATTGCGAGGGCGGTTGAATAAACAAATTGCCGCGGACCTCGGTATTGACGAACGCTCCGTAAAACGCCATCGCACCAGCTTGATGGCCAAGCTGAACGCTCAGTCGGTTGTGGAACTCACACAACTCGCTGACGAGTTGAAATTAAGTAACGCAACACAAGAATTGACTAACATATAACCAATACCTGCCGGCCCTTTTTCATTTAACCTCAGGTTTATTGTTCCTACCCGTCCCTAAAGGGACGCTATCTCTCCGTTGTCGTCTGTTTTAGCCTGCTCCATGTGATGAGCAAAAGTGCGATCGATGAAGATTCCAAAACCTACATAGCCATTGTCGAGGATGACGATAGCCTGTGCCGCTCGCTGGCTAGGCTATTACACGCTTCCGGTTATCATCCTGTTACGTACTTATCGGCAGAAGCGTTTCTCGATGACGCCAAGCGGCCGGCGTTTGATTGTTTGGTGGTAGACATCCAACTCGGCGGCATGTCGGGAATAGAACTTGGACAACATCTGCTGGAACGGGGCGTAACCATTCCGTTGATTTTTCTTACCGCGCACGAAGAGTGGGAGACGTTAAAACGGTCTCTTAAAACACCGTTCGCCGCGTTTTTGCGTAAGACCGATCCGGGTGAAACGGTGATAAACGCCATCGGATCGTCAATTCGCAATATCAATCACGATAGACGAATCACTACAGACAGCTGCAATAACAAAACAGGTAAAACACCTTATTGAATCATCTTCGATACACAAGGAGAAATAGCCGTGAAAATAATCTCGTTAACACTAAGTTCCGCAATATTGTCGCTGACATTGGTCAG
>CBDUOG010000133.1:0-3329 GCA_965368785.1 uncultured Gammaproteobacteria bacterium
AGCGTGTATGCAACCGTCTAAAACGCATGATGCGGCGTGTCAGCTTCGAGCCTATCGGCGAAGAAATCGCTGGTCCGAACTTTCCTGAGCGCAACCGCATTCTCCACGATGTGGCCTGCGCGCTTGAATCCCTGCCTGAGCATTACCGGAAAATCATTCTGCTGCGCGATGTTGAAGGCAGAACGATGTTGGAACTTTCTAAAGAATTGAACATCTCAGTACCTGCGTGCAAAGCGCGGCTTCATCGCGCCCGCTCGTTGGCAAGGGAGTATTTGATTGCATGAATCGCAAGCAACAATTATCGGTACCCTGATCGACCGTACATCGAATCCATTCAAATTGAGTCTGCGAGTAAGTATTCGTGGGACCCAATTTAAACCCGGGCCGCCTGGCCCATGCCCAAAGGAGTGTTAAAAATATGTCGAAGAAAAATTTGAAACCCCTCAATCTGGTCACCGGTGCCCTGCTCGTTGGTGGATTGGCGCTGAGCACAGCTGCCTTCTCAATGACCGATCTGAGCAGTGGTTACCAGCTATCCCCGGACAGCCACAACGCCGACAAAGCAAAAGAAGGCAAATGCGGTGAAGGCAAGTGTGGTGATAAAAAAGCTCACGAAGAAGGCAAGTGCGGCGAAGGAAAATGCGGCGATAAAAAGGCTCACGAAGAAGGTAAGTGTGGCGAAGGAAAATGCGGCGATAAAAAGGCTCATGAAGAAGGTAAGTGTGGCGAAGGAAAATGCGGCGATAAAAAAGCCGATAAGGAAGGCAAGTGCGGTGAAGGTAAGTGCGGCGACAAGAAAGCCGACAAAGAAGGCAGCTGTGGCGGCAAGGCTTAATCGCCCTACATGAACCACTCTGCTCCTAAACTAGATCAGCACAGCGCTGGTTTGGGCCTCAGGCGGGTTCTTTTGAACCCGCTTTTGGCCGCAGCTCCAGGCGCTTTTGATTTTCTTGAGTGTGCTCCGGATAACTGGATAGGCGTGGGTGGGCGCTTCGGCAAATCCTTTGCCGAGCTAGCCGAACGCTATCCAATCGTGTGTCACGGTCTATCCCTGTCACTGGGTGGGATCGTTCCATTCGATCAAACCTACTTATTAAAGATTAAAAAATTTCTGCAACAGTTCAAGGTGCCGATATTCTCAGAGCACTTGAGCTATTGCTCCGACGATGGTCAGCTGTATGACCTGATGCCTATTCCATTTACTGAAGAAGCTGTCGAACACTGTGCCACGCGTATCCGGCAAGTGCAGGACGCGCTTGGGCGACGAATCGCCGTTGAAAATGTCTCCTATTACGCAGCCCCTTTTCAGGCCATGCGCGAGATCGATTTTATTAATGCGGTGGTAGACAAAGCGGATTGCGATATTTTGCTCGACGTGAATAATATTTTCGTCAATAGCATTAATCACAAATACGATGCGGCCGAATTTCTGCGCGCGATTCCCCGCGAACGCATTGCCTACTACCACGTGGCCGGCCACTACGATGAGGCTGAGGATCTTAAAGTCGACACCCACGGCGCCACAGTCAAACCGGATGTCTGGTCATTGCTCGACCTGGCCTATCAGACCCATGGCCTTCGGCCGACGCTGCTCGAACGTGATTTTAATTTCCCGCCCTTTGACGAGTTGCTCGGTGAGGTGAACCAGATCAGAAAGGTCCAATCGGCCTATGCGAAACAGGCGGACGCCCGTGCCCGTGCCTGAGCTCGAAAACCAGGAGTTTTTATTGGCGCGATACATTCGCGATCCGCAGCATGCGCCAGCGCCTCCGGGCATCGAGGAGCGGCGTCTCGCTATTTATCGGGAGCTGTTTTACAACAATGTCGAAGGCTTGCTGGCCGGGAACTTCCCGGTGATTCGCAAGATATTCAACGATCAACAGTGGAACGATCTGATCCGCGAGTTTTATCGCGAATTCCGTTGTCAGACGCCATTCTTTCCTGAGCTCGCCCGCGAATTCATCAAGTTTCTTGAGGCGCGCGCACAAACCCATGGCGATCAACAGCCCTGGTTAGCCGAACTCGCACACTACGAGTGGGTCGAGCTAGCCCTAGACCTGGCCGAAGAACAATTTGAAGCAACCAACATAGACAGCGTTGCAGATTGGCTCAGCAGCCCTATTCGATTATCACCCTTAGCTTGGGCACTTGCCTACGAATGGCCGGTGCATCGATTAGGCCCTGATTATCAGCCGACTGAAATGCCGGGAAACCCGACCTTTTTGTTAGTCCAAAGAGATCAGAGTTTTGAAGTTCGATTCAAAGAAATCGACGCCCTGACCTATTTACTCATTGAACAAGTGGACCAGAATCCCGACCTAAACTTAGAACAACATCTTTATTCGCTCGCCGAACATACCGGCGCTGCGGTCAATCCGGAATTCATTCAACGCGGTCAACAATTAATAAGCCAATTGATCCGGGCTGGAATCGTTCTGGGCCCGACAGAAAAAGAGGACACTGCATGAAAAAGACAATGAGCGATCGGTGGATAGCGCTTACCGAACGCCTGGATGGAGTTGGTGCATGGCTGGCGCCGTTGGGCCTGAGGCTGATTTTGGCATGGGAATTCTGGGAAGCCGGCGTTTCCAAGTACCAGGGCGACAACTGGTTCATGCATATCCAGGCGAACTTCCCCTTCCCCTTCAACTACGTACCAGCAAATATCAGCTGGGCGATGGCGACCTGGGCTGAAATTTTATTCTCATTGGCTCTGCTGTTCGGGCTGTTTACGCGCTTTGCAGCCTTTTCCCTGCTGGTTCTTACCTTCGTCGCGATTGCCGCAGTCCATTGGCCAGACAGCTGGGCGAGCTTGGGCGAATTATGGAAGGGCTACGCCATCAGTGACGACGGCTTCGGGAACTTCAAACTGCCGCTTTTGTTTATCGTAATGCTGATACCGCTGATCTTTACCGGTGCTGGCAAGCTAAGCCTGGATCACGCGCTAAGCAAAGCCAGCCAAATCAAGGCAGGCCCGGCCCATGCCGACATGCAGGCATGGGGTATCGGCCTGATGGCTATCGGCGGTCCGCTAGCGTTTGTTATGCCAGTTACCGGCGCGGCGATCGCCCTATTCGGACTGCTGATTTTGGTTGTTGGAGGGCTCAACGCCCGGTAATCAATTTCGTGACGCACACCGCCGAATAAAAATTTGCCATGAGCGATACTAGCTCCACTGCTGGCGATCACCACGCGCATTCGCGTCCCCCTCGATGGCGCGTGGTGCTTCGCCGCAACCTCATCGCATTTATCAGCCTGGCGGTCGCACTGTTCGGCTTGAGCTACAACACGTGGCGTAATGAAACCACAGAGGCGCAGCGTAATACGCG
>CBDUOG010000134.1:0-3313 GCA_965368785.1 uncultured Gammaproteobacteria bacterium
CGCTTGCGCTTGGCTCCACTGTTGTTGCGATCGATACGCAGAGATTTGAGCATCTCTTCGGTGCTGGCCATGTGGACTCCCTGTTGTGTGTTCGTCGGTATTCTAAGCACCTAGTTTTGCACCCATCTACGTGATAGGTCAGTGACAAAAGTCAGTTAGTTAACGCAAGCGGTTTACTTCGTGTGCTTGCCTGCTGCAAATTTTTGCACCAAGCCGAAGGCCGCTCTCAAGCCTTGTGCTTCACCACCGGCTGGCTTGCCCGGTTTATCGCTGTCGTTCCAGGAATAGACATCGACATGCGTCCAATCCTGTTTTTCCGGAACAAAGCGCTCCAGATACAGTGCCGCGGTAACGCAGCCGGCCATCCGGCTCGCACCTGAGTTGGCCAAATCAGCAATGCCGGATTTCAAATAACTTAAATACGGGCGCCACAGCGGCATGCGCCATAGCGGATCACGGTGTTCCTGACCGCAGCGCAAATAATTATTGGCGATCTGATCGTTATTACTAAATAACGCCGGCAGATCCGGGCCCAAGGCGATACGCGCAGCGCCGGTCAAGGTTGCAAAATCCATGATCAATGACGGTTTAAATTCCGCTGCATAGGTCAGTGCGTCACACAAGATGACGCGACCTTCGGCATCGGTGTTGTCGATTTCAATCGACAGGCCCTGGCGGGTGGCGATCACTTCACCGGGTCGGTAGCTGTTCGGACCGATCGCGTTTTCCACGGTCGGAACCAGCAGAACTAACTGCACCGGTAATTTCTGCTCCATGATCAGTTGCGCCAGCGCGACCGCATGAGCGCTGCCACCCATATCTTTTTTCATGTTGCGCATACCGTCGGCCGGCTTCAAATCTAAGCCGCCGGTATCAAAGGTGACGCCTTTGCCGACAACCGCCAGTAACGGATGTTCTTTTTTGCCCCAACGTAACTCAACCAGTCGCGGAGCCCGGTGACTGGCGCGGCCAACCGCATGGATCGCCGGGAAATTTTGTTTGAGCAAGTCGTCGCCGGCAATCACCTTGAGTTTAGCTTTGTGTTGTTTAGCTAGCGACGCGATGATGTCTTGAATGTCCTGCGGACCCATGTGCTCCGATGGCGTGTTCACCATGTCGCGCACTCGATAGCTGGCGCTGAGCAAATCGAACACCAATTGCAAGTCATGCTTTTTCGATGGCAACTGCAGGCGGGCCATAACGCGACTTTGCTTTAAGTAGCGACTGAAGCGATACGCGCCAAGTCCCCAGCCCAGATACAGCGCCTGTAATTGACTGGCATTAAGGTCGGATGGGTCGCAGCGATAGGCCTGTTTCGGCAACAGCTGCGGCAGATGGCCGTACGCGGTTGGCTCGGCCAGATCGCTGATAAACGACACCGCGTATTGCGCTGATCCCTTGGCGTCCGGCACCAGCGCGCTTTGCCCGGCGTCGCCGACGATGCCCAGGTCAGCGAGCCAGCGCTGGGTCATCTTGTCTTGTTTTTTGATCCAGCTGGCGGCGTCTTTGCTGCAAATGAGCTTAAGTGCAATGGTGGATTCGCCGGATTTAGTTTTGAAACAGGAAAATTCAGTCATTTCATCTTCTTTTAGGATTGCTCGAGCCAGTCGGCTAGAGCGTGCAGGTTATCGAATTCAAGATCAGGTTCGGGTAAATCGTCAGGCCATTGGGCCTTCGTGCGATTAATCCAACAGGTGCGAAGCCCGGCGCGTGCCGCCCCGGCAACATCTAAATGCGGATCATCGCCAATATGTAAGACGTCAGAGCACGACAGGCCGAGCTGCGCACAAGCGAACTCAAAGATGCGCCGGTCCGGCTTGGCGTAGCCAAATTGCTTTGCCGCTACGGTGTGTTGGAAATGCGCCGCAATCCCGATGCTGTGGATGTCGGCATTACCATTGGTTAGTGAGGCAATCGGCAGGCGCGAGGACAGTCGTTCGAGCGCAGCTAGTGCGTCGTCATAGAAATCGACCTGATTGCGCGCCTTGAACATCGCTTCAAAGGCCGGCTCAACGTGGTGCAACTCATCGCCGGCATCGCCAATGGCCATGCGCAGGCTAATTCGACGCTGCTCGGAAAAGTCGTGCGATAAGTGCGGATGCGAATCAGCAATCTCTGCGCGCAGCTGGCGTAGCGCCTCAAGTGAATAGCGTTGCACGGTGCGCGCACAATTTTTGTTGAGGTACGCATACATCGCATGTTCGGCGCGTTCGATCGCCGGCCAGATTGGCCACAGCGTGTCGTCCAAATCCAGAGTCAGTGCTTTGGGTGCGCTGACCCGGGGCTCCCATTTTGCCGTAACCTTCATCCGCTCAGTTTACTGCAGACGCAAATCGCCGTTGCGGCGACCGCGCTGTACACGCAAAACCAATTGGCCGGGTTTTTCGGATAGGGCTTCACGGAACGCGTTGAGATCATCGACCGCGCGTCCGTTGACGCCGTAAATGCGGTCGCCGGGTTGCAGGCCATTCTGCGCGGCGCGCGACTCGGCGACAACTTCTTCGACCATCACGCCCTTGGCCCCCTGCTGGCGGAAGCGCTCCGAAATTTCACCCACGCTTGCACCGCCCAGACGCGCATCGAGGCTGTTGCCTTGAATCTTGCGCGGTTGCTCGCGCATGACGGCGGTGAGCGTGATTTCTTTGCGGTTACGCTGAACCACCAGCTTCACCGGTTTGCCGATCGGTAATAATCCTTCGATGTTCCGCAGTGCCTGAGCACTCTCAACGCGCTGATCATCGGCCGAAATAATGACGTCGCCCGGGCGCAGGCCGGCACTTTCGCCGGAGGAGTCGCGGTAAACCCGGCTGATTAATGCGCCGCGAAGCTCTGAATCAAGATTGAGCTCTTCAGCCAGACGCGGCGTCAGGTTTTCGGTATGGATGCCCAGCGAGCCGCGCTTGACCTCGCCATACACCAAGAGTTGGCGCATCACTTCGCGCGCCAGGTTGGCAGGAATCGCAAAACCGAGGCCGATATTGCCGGCCGCAGAGCCGCGCGGGTTGTAGCTGGCGGTATTAATGCCGACCAACTCGCCACGCAAATTCACCAGAGCGCCGCCGGAGTTACCCGGGTTAATCGAGGCATCGGTTTGGATGAAGTTCTGATAACCCATGCCATACAGGCCGCTGCGGCCAACCGCCGAGACGATACCGCTGGTCACGGTCTGACCCAATCCAAACGGATTGCCGACTGCCACCACAAAATCGCCGACCCGCAACGAGTCTGAGTCAGCCAGACTCAGGGCGGTCAGGCCATCAGCCTGGATTCGGATCAAGGCGATATCGACATCCGGGTCAGAGCCAATAAATTC
>CBDUOG010000135.1:0-3244 GCA_965368785.1 uncultured Gammaproteobacteria bacterium
AATTAGCCGAATGACACGATTTTCAAAGGGGACGGAGGGGATTAACTGAGATTAATCCCCTCCGTCCCCTTTGAACCCCCTCCGTCCCTTTTGAACCATCAACTGAATATTCCCACCGCCAGTTCGGCCCAAACGATGGCAAGAACCAACGCGACCACCGTAATGACGCCGATGCGCGCCGCCTTGCTGTGCACGCTCAGGCCGCCAATCACCATCGCCATTCCGGCCGTTAACAGCAGCGCGGCTGCAACCACAAAGTCGCCGAGCGTCCACGACACCTTATCGGTGAATTGCATGGCAACCAGCGGAATCATCAGAATCACCGTGGTGACCAGCAGGACCCATCGGCTAAAGCGCATGAGCTTGTGGAGTGGGGGCTTAACAATCGACATAAGTGTTCCTTCGCGTTAAAGGGTATTTCGTAATACCCGCTGAGCATACCCCTGAGCCGCAGGGCATATCGGGCATTTTGCGGCGCGATCATGGCGCTTTGCGGGCACTAGCCAATAGGGTGACTCTGAACGTAGATGAATTCAAACGTGCCGAAAGTTCTAATGCTGTTTTGAGTACATCCGGTAGGTTATTGCTAGCGCCAAACACAGGCTGGCCGGAAACAGCAGTGATCTGAATTCGTAATGGGTATACAGTGCTGCACCCACGCTGCCACCGAGAATAAAACCCGTGATAATGAGGAAAAACAGCAGCGCTTTTCGTCTATCGAAGGGCTCCCCTCTGAGGATTGAACCCAACATAATCCCGAGATCAGTGAATATACCGGTGAGATGAGTGGTGCGAATGATCGCTCCACTATAAGTGGTGGCCAAAGCGTTTTGTAAGCCACAGGCCGCCGAAGCAGCATAGTGTCCAAAGGAGGATCCGTTTGATAACAATATCAGTGCCAATAGCAGCAGAACGACCTCAAACAACAGCGCGGTATCGTAGTGCCGGCCGAGCATGAGTGTTGAGCCGTGTAACATAAATCCCGCAACAGCCGCACCCATGAAGAATGAGAATAAGACCCCAATCAAGTGCAGGCTGACTAACGCTGAATTGCTCAGCAGCCCGGCACCGATCAGAGTCGCCGTGCCGGACAAGTGTGACACCGACTGATGATCGAAGCCGAGCAAGCCAATCGCATTAATGCATCCTGCGCCCAGTGCGAGTGTGAACGCGCCATATTCAATCCATCGCGGCAATTTTGATATCACAACGGTTCCTTTTTTTGAAAATACCAGGTTCTGAAATCTGCAGTATTCGAAAATCCTTAAACCTCGCCGCTAGTCGCCGTAACAATTACGCACGCGATCAATCACCTCAAATTAACCGGGCCCCAGTTTCGAGCGAAAAATGAAATACACCGCGCCCAGAATACATAAACCCGCCCAAAGATAGTCCCACTTTAATGGCTCCTTCAAATAAAAATAGGCAAACGGCACGAAGACGGACAGGGTAATCGCTTCTTGCAATATTTTCAGTTGGCCCACCGACATCAGGGTGTAGCCAACCCGATTGGCCGGCACTTGGAATAAATACTCCAGAAGCGCAATTCCCCAGCTAATCAAAGCGGCAACGATCCAGGGTTTGTGGTTGAGCTCCTTGAGGTGTGCATACCAGGCAAAAGTCATAAATATGTTGCTGATGATCAGCAAAGATATCGTGGTCACAATAGGCTTCATGCGAGCTGCTTCCTGTATTTAGGCAAGGACAATTGCAGAAGGATGCTAAATCCCGGACAGGTTTTTTGCCACGATTCAATACGATAGCCGGCGCGATTCGCCGGACGTATTCGGGTAGTTGCGAATTTGCAGTACGCCACAAGCCCGCGCGCAAGTCGGCCGATAGACCCGGTCGGCATCAACCGGATCGACCGAGGCTACTCTGCTTCGATCCGATCGCGGCCGTTTTTCTTGGCAACGTACAGTAGCTGATCGGCGCGTTCGATGAGCTCTTTCGGGTTGCTGCCGGGCTCGGGGATCGTCGCGGCCAGACCCATGCTCACCGTTAGCGTTTCTTTCGTGGGCGCGTTTTTATTGGCAATGCCCAGGCCGACAATACTGTCACGCACTCGTTGTGCCAAAGGTTGCGCATTACTTAGCGGCGTATCACCCCAGATCATGGCGAATTCTTCTCCGCCATAGCGGGCGCCCAGATCGCCGGGTCTATTTGCGTGCCGACTGATTGCAGCTCCCACCTTCACTAAGCAAGCATCGCCGACCTGATGGCCGTACGTGTCGTTCAGCATTTTAAAATGATCGATATCAATGATCGCCAGGGACAGCATCATTTTAAGTCGGGCGCAGCGCCGCCACTCCGAGTCAAGGAACTCATCAAAACTGCGGCGGTTGGGAAGATTGGTAAGTCCGTCCAGACGCGCCAGATTGGCCACTTTTTCTTCGGCTAATTTTCGTTCTGTTATGTTTTGATGCGAAATAACAAACAGGCGCGGCTGACTGTCTTCCAAAGGTGTAACGCGCATCGTGAACCAGCGCGATTCGGTTGGGCTGTTGCATGGATACTCGAAATAAAACAGCGGCACCTGACCCGATGTCACGCTGCGGATACCATGCCCGGCGTTGACGCCGAATGAGTCACCCATTGCGGCGGCTTTGTCACACTCGTCAAGGTAGTTGGTTTCGCGCCAGTCACCGCTGATCGCACACGCATTATTTGCGCCGAAGTTCTGCCAACTCTTATTGACGAACTGAATCATGCCGTGTTCGTCAATGACCACTAAGTGCTCAGTAATTGAATTGAGCACTGATCTAAAAAAAACGTTCGATTTATCCATTATTCGCAGCCTTTTGCTCGCTCGCAGTGCGCACCATGGCACAGCCTGAAAAGCTGAGCTGTCCAGAGCTTATTTCGGCTTAGAACCGGTTTACTTTAGGGCTTTGAAGGCCCGTAGCGGTGACCGGAAAGGCGCGAGTGGGGGCGCGCTATGCCAAACGCTTGACCATGTGAACCGCGGCCATCGACTGCGTATTGGACAGAGCATGCGTGGTGTGGCCAATGACCTCATAGCCAGCAGCATGGTAAAAGCGCTCGGCATTTAGCGAGGACTTGACTTCAAGGGCCTCGACGCCGGCTTTGCGGCATTGGTCTTCGATGTCTTCCACCAAGGCCCGCCCGATACCCGCGCCCGAATGATCGGGGTGCACATACAAGGCGCGCAAGTACGACTGCGCGGGATGGGCGATGCAGAAACCAACGAGCGTATCGTCACCCCATACTGCCACACTGCACA
>CBDUOG010000136.1:0-3145 GCA_965368785.1 uncultured Gammaproteobacteria bacterium
CGTGGTATCAATGTCGAGGCGGGCAAAATTACCCATCCGGCACTGCAGGACATGAAGGTCTGAGTGCTTTAATATCAGGCACTCAAGGCACATTTATAAGGTAAGCACATAGGTGGCAAGGGCGGCTGATTCGAAAAAGGATGGAACCGATCGTCGACAGAAGCTCTGGCGCGAATTGGCGTTGGTGGCTCTGGCCCCGTTGCTGCTGTATCTGTTTGCCAGCTTACTGAGCTATTCGACCGAAGATCCGGGCTGGTCACGCACAGGAAGCGTGACCGGTAGTCTGCAGAATGTCGGCGGTCTGGTCGGTGCGTATCTGGCCGACCTGGCGTTCTGGCTGTTCGGCTGGATGGCGTACTCCCTGCCGGTGGTCCTGGCCCTGCTCAGTTGGGTTGCACTGTACGGCTTTGATGATGACGGCGACGGCCGGGTCGATTTAGGCCCGACTTTCCGCTTGATCGGTATCGTCGCGTTTTTAGTCTCCGGCTGTGGCCTGGTGCAGATGAGCATCGGCGCCGCGCCCGAATTGCCGGCCGAAGCCGGTGGTCTGCTCGGTCAGGTCGTCGGTCGCTCGGTGTTCGCCATGCTCGGTGGCTTGGGCGGTAATCTCTTTTTAATCGCATTGGTTCTGGTGTCGGTGACGCTGGCCACGAGTCTGTCGTGGTTTGCGGTGATGGAAAAAATCGGCGCCGGAGTGATGTTTTTGATCGATCGCTTCAAAGCGAAATCGGAAAAAGCCGCGCAGTGGAGCCGCGAACGCGCGATCCGCGAAGAGCGCGAAGAAGTGCGCAATCGCGAAACGCAGAAACACGCCAAGCGCGAGCCGGTAAAAATCGAAGCGCCCAAGCCGGTGATCGAAAAATCCGATCGGGCTAAGCGCGAACAGCAAATCCCATTATTTAATGTCGGCGCGGCCGGTGGTTTGCCGCCCTTATCTTTGCTCGATGAGCCGGTGCCGCAGGAGAAGGGCTATTCGGAAGAAACGCTCAATACCTTGTCGCGGCAAATTGAATTCAAGCTCAAAGACTTCAAGATCGATGTGCAGGTGGTCGGCGCGTATCCCGGCCCGGTCATCACCCGTTTTGAAATGGAGCCGGCGCCCGGTGTGAAAAGCAGCCAGGTCAGCTCGCTGGATAAAGATATTGCGCGCGGACTGTCAGTCAAATCGGTGCGCGTGGTGGAAGTGATTCCGGGTAAATCAGTAATTGGTTTGGAGATTCCCAATACCAAACGCGAAATGATTTATCTGTCCGAATTACTGCGCTCCAAAGAATACGACAAGAGCAGCAGCCCGCTGACCCTGGCCCTGGGTCAGGACATCGGTGGTCGCCCGTCGGTTGCGGACTTAGGCCGCATGCCGCACTTATTAGTGGCGGGTACAACCGGTGCCGGTAAGTCGGTGGCGGTGAACGCCATGGTTTTGAGTTTGCTGTACAAATCATCGGCCAAAGACGTGCGGATGCTGATGATCGATCCGAAAATGCTGGAGCTTTCGGTGTACGAAGGCATTCCGCATTTGATCGCGCCGGTGGTCACCGACATGAAAGAGGCGGCCAATGGTCTGCGCTGGTGCGTGGCCGAAATGGAACGTCGCTATAAACTGATGTCGGCTGCCGGTGTACGAAACCTGGCTGGTTTTAACCGCAAAGTGCGCGATGCGATTGATGCGCGTCAGCCCTTGATGGACCCCTTGTTCAAACCCAATGCCGAAGCCGGTGAGGCGCCGCGGCCGTTAGACACACTGCCGCATATCGTCATCATCATCGACGAATTCGCCGACATGATGATGATCGTCGGCAAGAAGGTCGAAGAGTTGATTGCGCGCTTAGCGCAAAAATCACGCGCGGCAGGTATCCATTTAATCCTGGCGACCCAACGGCCATCGGTCGATGTCATCACCGGTTTAATTAAAGCCAATATTCCCACCCGTGTGGCGTTCCAGGTCAGCTCAAAAATTGACTCGCGCACGATCCTGGATCAAGGCGGCGCCGAAACACTGCTTGGCCACGGCGACATGCTGTACCTACCGCCGGGCACCGCAATGCCTGAGCGTGTGCATGGCGCTTTTGTCAGCGATGAAGAAGTGCATCGCGTGGTGGAGTACCTCAAGCAGCATGGCGGTGGCTCGGATTACCTTGAAGGTGTGCTTGAAGACGTGCAGATGATCGGCGATGGCATGGCGGTTGGGCCAACCGGTTTGCCCGAAACCGAAGCCAGTGCCGAGGACATGGACCCGCTGTATGACCAGGCGGTTAGGGTGGTTACCGAGACGCGGCGCGCATCGATTTCCGGTGTCCAGCGTCGTTTAAAAATCGGTTACAACCGCGCTGCGCGTATCGTTGAAGCGATGGAAGCGGCGGGTATTGTCAGCCGCCCGGAAAACAATGGTGACCGCACCGTATTGGCACCACCGCCGCCGTCTGATTAGTCGGAAGGGTACTGTTCAGCTGCACTGCGCGACACTCGCGCTATCACGCTTTAAGGATCACTATGCGTAACCTCATTTTGCTCATGCTGTTTACCGCATTCGCCAGCGTCACGGCTCAAGCCGGCGTGGCTGAAGATCGGATTCACTTGTTCGCCAATGGCCTTCATGGTGCCAGCGCGAGCTTTGAGCAATACAGCATCGACGGCAACGGTTATCGCGGTGAAGTGTCGACCGGCGAGTTGGCGATTCAAAAGCCGCGCTTGTTCCGCTGGAGCGTTAAGTCGCCCTACGTCCAACTGATTATTGCCGACGGCACCCATATCTGGATTTATGATCCGGACTTAGAGCAAGTCACCGTGCGCGTGCAGAGCTTTGAAGAGCAGAGCAGTCCGCTGGCGGTGCTCACCGACCCGGAACAACTCAGGCGTGACTTCAAAGTATTCGACGATGGTGCACGCGGTGGTTTGAACTGGGTGGTGCTGCAGCCGCGGCATACCGACACCGCGCAAATCAGCCGCGCCTTGCTCGGCTTTGAGGGCAGTGTGCTCAAGCAGATGATTATTGAAGATCAGCTCGGCCAGAAGACTGTTGTGCGTTTTAGTAACTGGAAGCGCAACCCGAAATTTGCCGCAAAGACCTTCGAGTTCACCCCGCCCAAAGGCGTCGATGTGGTCGGCGACTTGCGTGAGTCAGCCGAGGTTATCGCGATTCCGGATT
>CBDUOG010000137.1:0-3067 GCA_965368785.1 uncultured Gammaproteobacteria bacterium
CGTTTAAGCGCTTCAATGCGCGACGCGGGAACCGCGCTTCGACGAAGCTCAGGCCGGCTGGACTTGCTCGACTGCTCATCGATAAAACGATGATTCAGCGGGACCTGATGCAATTCCGGGCGGAAAGCCTCGCCGCGGACACTTTGTGCCTGCGCCATACCGCCGATAAGGCTGGTCAGGGCCAGGATGGAAGCGAAGAGTCGGAGATTCATGGGCTGCTCTATTGGTTAGGTACCTGCTGATCGTACCGAACAAAGCTTAATATCAGCAAACCGAACGCAGAACACACCGCCTCCGGCGGTAAACCGATT
Organism: uncultured Gammaproteobacteria bacterium; assembly: GCA_965368785.1. Lineage (GTDB taxonomy): Bacteria > Pseudomonadota > Gammaproteobacteria > Xanthomonadales > Xanthomonadaceae > Silanimonas. The sequence goes on from CBDUOG010000137.1 coordinate 312, forward strand.
TCCAGCTTGGGCCTTATGCAAAGCGGCCGACGCGTGAGGTCAGCCACATTCACGCCACTATCCGGCTGACTTGGCAGCTTTTTTTACGCTGCTTTTTTTCGCGGCTTTCTTTGTGGCCTTCTTCGCCGGCGATTTCTTAGCGGCTGCTTTCTTTGCTGGGGCCTTTTTCGCCGTCGACTTCTTTGCAGCGGCTTTTTTCGCCGGGGCTTTCTTGGCAGCTTTTTTGGTCGCCTTCTTGGCGGGTGCTTTCTTGGCTGCAGCTTTCTTGCCGAACCGCCCTTTGCGCTCCGGCGCCGCGGCTATGATTGCTTCGCACTCTTCTAAAGTGAGTGACTTAGGCTCGCGATCTTTCGGAATCTTGCCATTCTTCTTGCCGTCGGAAACGTAGGGGCCGTAGCGACCGTTGAGCACTTCAATATCGCTGCCTTCAAACGACTTGATCAGTCGATTCGCCAGCAACTCTTCGCGCGCGCGAATCAATTCAACGGCGCGTTCGTGGGTGATGGTGTACGGGTCATCTTCCTTGCCGAGCGATGAGTACAAACTGCCGCGTTTGACGAACGGGCCGAAACGCCCCACCGCCACCGTCAGTGTCTCGCCATCGAGCTCACCGACTTCGCGCGGCAAATCAAACAGTTTGATCGCGTCTTCCATGCCGATGGTGTGCATGCTTTGACCCGGACGCAATGAAGCGAACTTGGGTTTTTCTTCATCATCAACGGTGCCGATCTGTGCGTAGGCGCCGTAGCGGCCAAGGCGCACGCTCAGTGGCTTGCCCGATTTGGGATCGGTGCCGAGCTCACGCGCACCGGTGGCTTCGGTGCGGTCAACCGACTCGCTTTTTTCTTCAACCATTGCTTTAAATGGTTTCCAGAATTTTTTCAGAAGCGGAATCCACTCCTCTTCGCCGCGCGACACGGCGTCGAGTTCATCTTCGAGTTTGGCGGTGAAGTCGTAATCAACGTACTGGGTGAAGTGGGCATTAAGGAAATTTGCCACGGCTCGGCCCACATCGCTGGGCCGGAAACGCTTGCTTTCCAGATAGACATATTCGCGATAAGTCAGTACCTGAATAATTGAGGCATAAGTCGAAGGGCGGCCGATACCGTACTCTTCCAAAGCCTTCACCAGTGACGCTTCCGAGTAACGCGGCGGTGGCTCGGTAAAGTGTTGAGTCGTGGTGACTTGGGTTAGCGGCAGTTTGTCGCCGGGTTTGAGCAGCGGCAACTTGCGGCCCTCATCGTCGTCATCCGCGCCTTTTTGATCTTTGCCTTCTTCGTACACCGCCAGAAAGCCCGGATCCAAAATGGTCGTGCCGGTCGCGCGAAACGAGTGTTCGCTGCCTGCGGCCATTTCAACCGAAACGGTATTTAATGTTGCCGGCACCATCTGGCTGGCCACAGCGCGCTTCCAGATCAGCTCGTAGAGCTTGCGCTCGTCGTCTCCGAGGTATTTAGCGACACTGGCGGGGGTACGTAACGCAGACGTCGGGCGGATCGCCTCATGCGCTTCCTGAGCGTTCTTACTCTTGGTCTTATAAAAGTTCGGTTTGTCCGGCAGCGCGCCGGTGCCGAAGTCACGGGCAATGACGTCGCGCAATTCGGAAAGTGCCTCAGCGGATAAATGCACCGAGTCGGTACGCATATAGCTGATCAGGCCGACCGCGCCTTCATCGCCAATCGAGACACCTTCATACAGTTTTTGCGCCATGCGCATCGTGCGCGAGGTGGTAAACCCGAGCTTGCGCGCGGCTTCTTGCTGCAAGGTTGAGGTAATAAACGGTGGGGCCGGGCGGCGCTTGCGTTGTTTCGAGTCGACATCGGTAACCACCAGTTGATCACCAGCGGCTTTGCTGATGCGCAAACGTGCCGCTTCAGCGTCTTTGCCGTTATCGATGTCAAATTGCTGAAACTTATTGCCATCGAGTTTTACCAAACGCGCACTAAATGCCTGCTTCGGGTGCTGCAGGTCGGCGGCGATACTCCAGTATTCGCGGGCAACGAAAGCTTCGATTTCTTCTTCGCGCTCAACGATCATGCGCAAAGCCGGTGACTGTACCCGACCCGCTGACAAGCCGCGCTGTACTTTGCGCCACAGCACCGGGGAAAGATTAAAGCCGACCAGATAATCCAAAGCCCGGCGTGCTTGCTGCGCATTAACCAGCTCAGCGGCAACATCGCGCGGCTTTTCAACGGCTTCGCGGATCGCCCTCGGGGTAATTTCAGTAAACACCACACGCTTAATGAGCTTGTCGCCGATTAAATTGCGCTCGCGCAGTATCTCGCTTAAGTGCCAGGAGATCGACTCACCTTCGCGATCCGGATCGGTCGCCAGAAAAATCGCATCAGCCTGCTTGGCTGCTTTGATTATGTTGTCGACATGCTTCTGATTTTTTTCGATCAGTTCGTAGCGCATCGCAAAATCATTATCCGGGTCTACCGCGCCTTCTTTGGGTACTAAGTCGCGGACATGGCCGTAGGAGGCCAGGACCTGAAAGTCCTTGCCGAGGTACTTATTGATCGTCTTGGCTTTTGCCGGCGACTCAACAATTAGTAAATTCTTTGCCATTAAATAATGTCCTGATGATTCTTCGGTGGCGCGCGCGCCAAGCGCTCGCCGGGCCAGTAGCCGGGATAAATGGAAACCACTGCAGGGGTGCAGTGGTTTATCGGCCTTTTTTCATTAAAACCTTAGCGCAAGGCCTTCTGTCAAGCACTTGCTGATATACGGCTCCGCCCTGCGCACCTGTCCGTGCC
>CBDUOG010000138.1:0-2965 GCA_965368785.1 uncultured Gammaproteobacteria bacterium
TGGGCGATGCAGAAACCAACGAGCGTATCGTCACCCCATACTGCCACACTGCACACCGTATCCGGCTCGGAAATCACATCAGCCAGCCATTGCTCCCGGGCGAAGTCGGGCTCCGGCGACCACGCCTCGATAATGCCGTACGAATAGTGATCTACTGCGCCGGCACGAACCGCGGCGTAATGCACGCTGACCATGGCGGGTACGTCGGTTGCCAATGCGGCGCGGATGGTGATTTGTCTAATTGTCATGATGGGCCTGGCCTAAGCGTGCGCTTGGATTTCTGTACATGATCAATAATCACTAACATAAGGGTGGTGTGCACCTACGTAGAACGGAACTCGATGAAAAACTACCTCGCCATCATTGACAGTGAGCGCTGTTTGCAAAAAGCTGAGACCGAATTCCCGGAGACCTATGTCAGTGGGAATCTCCCCTAACTCATCGAACGGCGAAGCGCCTTCTCGGTAAAAAGTCACTAGATACGACGACCGTGAAAACTCAGGCTCAATCGTCATAGGTCCCTGAATCCTAATTCTCAGTTGGCTATCGCCCATAATCTGTTCGTAACGCGTGATATCCGATGGGCCAGCAAAAATAGTCTGCAAAAGCGCGGCGTCATCGGTGCAGGGGGCGTGTGAGCAGGGTAGTGACTTAAACGAGTCGATGTCAGAATCACCGATGATGCGCTTGAGACGATCGGCGAACTGCTGCACTTTCGACTCGGTTGCCTCAACCGGTGCCAGATTAAGCCAAGCGGCACTGATCCACACCAGCTGCCCATTAACCTGTTTAAACGTGAGCGCCTCAATTTCTACCGAGCTAACCCGCAATGCATTCGCGCGCGAAATTTTGTCGACGCGCGTTACGAACGCAGATTGACTGATCGCTGCTTGGGTACAGTTGATTAGGCCAGCGTGGCGCACCTTGCTCAGCGCACCAGAATGTAGTTTCGGCTTACCCGCACCGCACCATTGGTGCGCGGCAAGATACTGAAGCACATCTTGCTGCAGGTTGTCGCTTTCGATGTAGCGACCCAGATAAATGTGCTGTACGCGTTGTGTGTCACTGGCGTTGATGGACTTCAGTACGGCGTTAAGTGATTGGCCTGACGTGTCGGTGGACTGGTCGGGGCTAATCACCCAAGCCGAATACGCAGATTGATTCGGAAATGCATAGGGCACTAACTTGGAGTTCCAGAGCGCATCTTGTGGGCCGAGCGACAGAGTCAGCGTGCTCGACATAAGGACCAAACCGTAGATTGCGTTCATTTCGTTTCAGCGCCCAAGGTCTGCGGCTTCCTACCGCGATGAGGCAATCATAGCGATAATCATATTTTCCGGACAAACTCCGACTTGAGCTTCATGGCGCCGATGCCGTCAATCTTGCAATCAATATCGTGGTCGCCTTCGACCAGCCGGATGTTCTTAACCTTGGTGCCAACCTTGACCACCGAGGACGAGCCCTTAATTTTAAGGTCCTTGATGACCGTTACGCTGTCGCCATCGCTAAGAACATTTCCATTGGCGTCTTTAATAACCCGCTGAGCATCGGATGCGTCAGGCGTTGTTGCTTGCCACTCATGGCCACATTCCGGGCATACAAGAACGGCACCGTCTTCATAGGTATAATTCGATTGGCATTCAGGGCAGGGCGGTAGTTGACTCATTTCTAAAATATCCGTTGGCTGGTGGTTCGGTTATGGGGTTATTGGGACGGAGGGGATTAATTGTGATTAATCCCCTCCGTCCTCTTCTCTAGATTCCATCTCTTGTTCCAGATCCTGGTTGCTTACTCATTCTCCCACGCCCTGGCATCTAATTCTGCCTGACGCAGGAATCGGTCGAGCATCGCCCGGTCTAAATAACGCCCCTGCAGAAAAACCGACGCAATGGATTGGGTATTTCGAATGTCTGAAAGTGGATCAGCATGAAGCAACACGATGTCGGCAATTTTGCCGGGAGCAATGCTACCGATCTCATTTTCACGTCCGAGATACTTCGCCGGGTTAATGGTTGCTGTGCGCAGTGCCTCGGCCGGGCTTAAGCCTGCTTCAACAAATATCTCAAGTTCCTCGTGTAGTGGAAAGCCACCGGGAATGTCGGACCCGGCCATAATGCCCACGCCTGCAGCATGCAGATCAGCAACAGACTTGAAGCGATGATCATATGTTGGCCGTAGACGCCGATCAGGATCAAACTGCTCGATAAAGCCCGTCACATCCGTATCGTACTTGTGCAAATATTTATTGTGCACATTAGCGCGTACCTGAGGAATGTCAGGATAGGAGATAATGCGCTGAATGACCAAAGTAGGGACTACCCACACGCCATGCTTTACCAAGTGTGCGTACAAGCGTGAACACTTGTCCGGGTCGATGCTTTGAACCGGTTCCCACTCCCCACGGTTCCAAATCTTCAGTCGATTTTCTGACGACGAGTTCGCGGCAATGTTTTCAACAGCAGTGGAGTAAGTCGCGCGCAACTCGTCCTCACGGCCAGAGCATGCAATTTCGACGCCGGTTAAGTGCTCTACAGAACGATGACCCAGTTCGGCGGCCTCCCACAAACTGATGCTGATGGGGAGCTCACCGGCCACCTCTATGCCTAAGCGCTGAGCTGATTCATGAATTGCCCGGTAGGACTTAGGCGATAGGAACTGGTAGGTTTTTAAAAAATCATATCCAAGCCGATGCATCTCTTCTACCGTACTTCGTGCCTGCGCGGGGTCGGCAATCGCACGCACATTGCTTCCAGGAAAAAGAGGGAACGGCCCATCAAGCAGCGGGCTGCCAACGACAAGCTGCGGCCCCAAGAGTTCACCGTTGTTGAGCTTCTCGCGCAACTTCAAAGACCATGCGCCGCCACTTAATTCGCGAACTCCAGTAACGCCGAATGCCACCTGCAGTGGCATATAGGTTTTGCGTTGCTCGTCTTCATCGGCTTCGGGGTCATACATGTCCCATGAA
>CBDUOG010000139.1:0-2948 GCA_965368785.1 uncultured Gammaproteobacteria bacterium
CGCGGCGAGGCTTTCCGTCCGGAATTGCATCAAGTCCCGCTCAGTCATCGGTTTATCGACGAGCAGTCGAGCAAGTCCAGCCGGCCCGAGCTGCGCCTGAGCGCGGTTCCCGCGTCGCGCATTGAGGCGCTTAAACGCTACAACCAGCAGTCGGCGGAAAAAGGCACCCAGATCGGCATTGCGCGCGACGTGGCAACGGAAGCCGAGCAGTTGCTGCCGACGCAATTTATCTATAAGCGCAATGCTCAAGGCGCCATCAGTAATTTCCAGATCAGCTCGCCCGGCGCCGCGTCAATGCGCGTGGCGTTGCGCGTGGCTGATTTGCCAGACTCGGCACAGATCCGTGTAGCCGACGCCGCCGGCGGCGGACAGGTCTATTACGTCACTGCTGCTGAGGCCAAGCAACGGGTTGACGGCAACGGTCTGTATTGGACAGCGGTAACCGATGGCTCCTCGCAGCGTGTCGAGTTATTCGTCCCTAACGGCAGCAAGGCACCGCCGCGCATCGATGTGCCGATGGTGTCGCATATTCTGGTAGCTCTGAACCGCGGCGAAAGCATCAGTAAAGCGCTCGGCGATTCGGACAGCTGCAATGTGGATGCGGTGTGTCGTGATGTCGCCTTGGGTGCCGGTTATGTTAATGCGCGTGCCGCGGTAGCGCGCATGGTGTTCACGGCAGGCGGCAGCAGCTATACCTGCACCGGCACCTTGCTCAATGACGCCGATGTCAGCACTCAAGAGCCCTATTTCTACTCGGCGAATCACTGCATCGGCAACCAAACCGAAGCCAATACGCTGAGCACCTTCTGGAAGTTTGAAACCGCCAGCTGCGGCGTGCTCAGCTCCGGAATCAACACGCAGATTGGCGGTGGTGCTGAATATTTATGGAGCAGCAGTGATACCGACGCACTGTTACTGCGACTGTACAATGCACCGCCGGCCGGTAGTTTCTTTGCCGGCTGGGACGCCAACGCCATGTCCCCGGCTACCAGCGTGTTAGCGATTCACCATCCTTCGGGTGACAACAAAAAATCCAGCTTGGGCACACATTCGGGCCGTCAGGATATCAGCGTTGACCTTGGGGCCACGACGATCACCAGCGCGCTGCGCGCCAGCTGGAGCTCGGGCACTACCGAAGGTGGCAGTAGCGGCTCCGGATTGTTCACCGAGAATAGCGGTAGCTATTTACTGCGCGGTGGATTAGCCGGCGGAAATGCCAGCTGCAGCAACGAGGGCTTGAGTGAAGGGGCCGGCAATGTAGATTTTTACTCGCCGTTTGATCTGGTCTATCCAAACATTGCGGCGTACATCAACTCCGCCGGTAGCTCACCGGGCCCTACGCGTGACTACACCGGCATTTGGTATCTGCCCGGCGAAGACGGCTGGGGCCTGAAACTGTTCCAATTTGCCAACGCCACACCCGACACGCTGTTTGGCGTGTGGTTTGTGCACGACAATCTGGGCCGCGCCAGCTGGTATCAACTGGAAATGATCTGGTCGGGTGTCGATGCGATTGGCGGCCGTGTGGTGCGCTGGACCGGCCCGGCCTGGGGTCCGACCTTCGATAGCTCGGCACGCAGTTTTGTGGAAACCGGCACGTACACCTTGAGCTTCAGCTCGGCGACGCAGGCAAGCTTCAGCTATACGGTGGATGGCGTAAGCCGGTCGGTCACGCTGACAAAAATCGTCCCTTAAGTTGACGAGCAACTGAGCAAACAAGCGGCCTTCGGGCCGCTTGTTTTTTTAAAAACCGTAACTCAAAAAGCCGCCGTCTACCGCAATGCACTGACCGGTAATGTAACTGGCAGCCGGCAGGCACAAGAACGCAACGGCCGCGGCCACCTCTTCGGCATCGCCGATACGACCCAGGGGTGTGCGCAAAATAACGTCGTCCAAATAATCCGGATCAGACAAAACATTGGATGTGCGGCGGGTGCGTATGTACCACGGCAGCACCGCATTGACCCGCACGCCATCGATCGCCCACTCGCAGGCCAGATTCTTGGTCAATTGGTGCATCGCCGCTTTGCTCATGCCATAGGGTGCGCCGGAGCGCACATGCGTGGCACCGGACACCGAGCCGACATTGACGATTGCCGAGCTGGCACGCTGAGTCAGTAATGGAAACGCCTGCCGCGATAGCTCAAACGCCGAAAATAAATTGACCTCAAAAATTTCGCGCCATTCTTTGTCGTCGTAATCGATCGCAGGTTTGGTGATATTGGTGCCGACATTGTTGACCAGGATGCTTAAGCCCAGGCCGAGATCCTCGACCCAGTCGAGCAAGTCATCGCGCCCTTCGTCTTCGGCAACGTCTGCGGCAAAGGCAAAGACACGGGTACCACCGAAGCGCTCGCTGAGTTCAAGCCGAACCTGCTCCAGGGCATCGGCATCGCGCGCATTCAAAAGCACATGCGCACCCAGCTCGAGCAACTCCTCGGCGCAGGCGCGACCAATGCCGGCGCTGGCGCCGGTGATCAACGCGGTTTGTTGCTCCAATCGCCACCGAGAACTCATAGATCAAGCCTTGCTTCACTGAGTACACAGCATACCCAAATCTGCCTTTCGCACCCACTGGCCATCGCGAAGCGTCGCGCACGCAGCGACCGCACATAAAAAATCGCCCGCTTTCGCGGGCGTCTTCTAAGGGACCTGAAAACTTAGAGCTGGCAGAAGCAATGAGCGAAGGTCTGATAGCCGCGTTGTGAGCGCGCGGCTGAATCAAGAAACTTCAAATCATCGCGCAGCTGTGTGCTGGCCCGATCACCAATAAATGGCGCAATGGATCCGACCAGTGCGTCAGCCATTGATGCGTTTTTCATACCGGCCAGAAATTGCTCAAACGGCGACTTTTCGAACTCGACATAAAAAACGTCCGGGTTCGGGCTGGACATTTTTGCCCGCTTTGCCGCATCGGCAATTGCCGCGCGCAATCCACCCAACTCATC
>CBDUOG010000140.1:0-2943 GCA_965368785.1 uncultured Gammaproteobacteria bacterium
GCAAAAAGGGCATGTCCGAGGCCAGCCGCAATGCGCGCCAGGCCAGCCGATTCATCAACGAATTGCTCGAAGCGCAGGCCGGCACCAAACTGCAGAACGGACTCAAGCTGCGCCGGCCAAACAGTTTGAATTTACGCGCCGGTGATGCCAGTGGCACCCTGCGTTTTCAGACGGAACCCGTTGATTCGCCGCAAAAATTTGGCTCGGTCATTCCGGACAACCAGATTCTCGGCTCAATTCTGGCGTTGCGCGATAAGGAGGCGGGAACACCAGTTGTTCTAGTCTCCAAAGATATTAATCTGCGGATCAAGGCCAGCATTGTTGGATTAACCGCCGAAGACTACGAGAATGACCGGGCGCTGGATGATTTCAGCTTGCTGTACACCGGCTCAAGTCAATTGGCTGAAGACTTCTGGTCCAAACACGAGAAAAATTTAAAGTCCTGGACCGACAAAGGTCGAACCTATTACGAAGTGAAACCACAGAAGAATGAAATCTGGTACCCCAACCAGTTTCTGTATCTGCCCGGCGACGATGAAGTTGAGTTGCGTGTGATCAGCGTCGAGGATGGCAAAGCGACTCTGCAGATTGTCGATGATTATCGTGTTAGCCAGCACGCAGTCTGGGGAATCAGCGCGCGAAATCGCGAGCAAAACTTTGCGATCAATGCATTGATGGACCCGGATATCGATTTCGTTTCATTGCTCGGCACCGCCGGCACTGGCAAGACGCTTTTGGCCTTGGCTGCGGGTCTGGCACAAACGCTGGATCATGCGCGCTACCGCGAAATCATCATGACCCGCGCGACCGTAAGCGTTGGTGAAGATATCGGCTTTCTGCCCGGCACCGAGGAAGAAAAAATGACGCCATGGATGGGGGCGCTGACCGATAACCTGGAAGTACTGACTCGAACCGACGAGCAGGGCAACTGGGGCCGTGGGGCTACCAATGAGCTGCTGGCAAACAGAATCAAGATTCGAGCAATGAACTTTATGCGCGGCCGGACATTCTTAAGTAGGTGGCTAATTATTGATGAGGCACAAAACCTGACGCCGAAGCAGATGAAAACCCTGATTACGCGTGCCGGTAGTGGCACGAAGATAATCTGCATGGGTAATGTCGAACAAATCGACACGCCGTATTTGACCGAAACCACTTCGGGCCTGACTTATGCGGTCGATCGGTTTAAAGAATGGAAGCACGCGGCGCACATTACCCTGCGTCGAGGCGAACGTTCACGATTGGCAGATTTTGCCTCCGAGGCGCTGTAGACTCGATGCGCTACCCACCTATTTACTAGAAGAGATTAATGAAACAAATCAATGTCTTGGCGATCGGCGGGTCCGATTCATGCGGCGGCGCCGGTATTCAAGCCGATATTAAGAGCATCAGTGCATTCGGCGCCCACGCGCTCACCGCAATCACCGCAATTACCGCACAAAATACATTTACGGTGAGCGCGGTCGAAATGGTTTCGCCTGCGATGCTGCGCAAGCAGGCTGAGGCGATTTTCGCTGACTTTGAAATTGCCGCGATTAAGATTGGCATGCTCGGTAATGCCGAAAGCATCGCGGTGGTCGCCGATTTAATTAAGCAGCAGCCGCGCGCCCATGTGGTTTTGGACCCGGTAATGATTGCCACCAGTGGTGCCAGCCTGCTCGAAGACGAGGCCATATCCGAGTTGCGCAATCGGCTTATCCCGCTGGCCTCAGTGATCACCCCGAATATTCCCGAAGCCGAGCGACTGCTGGGTAGATCGCTTGATACCGAACAGGACCGTAACGATGCGCTACCGGAACTACTGCGCCTAGGCGCCCGGGCCGTCGTGCTCAAAGGCGGCCACGGCAAAGATGCCATCGTAACCGACCACCTCATTTGCTCGCAGGGCCAGTTCCACTTCACCCACCCGCGACTGGATCTGGTCAGCCACGGTGGTGGCTGCACATTCGCCTCTGTATTGGCAACGCGTCTGGCGCTGGGCGATGCCCTTTCTACTGCCTGCGAGCGCGCCAGTGACTTCACGTTTAGCTGCCTCAAGCGCAGTTGCGTCGCTGGTACCGCCGGAATCCGGCTGCCGGTGTATTTCTGAGGTAATTGGCCCAAAGATCACGAACGTAAGACTAAAAGACTGAAAAAGGCCGCTTGCGGCCTTTTTTTGTTGCCTAAAAATGTTTTTAGCGTATTTTGGCGTTTTTTACAGCATTTTACGAACTTTTAAGTGCTTTTATGTTCATATGTCGCCAAACCATGACCTTAGACCCCTCCCATACGCGGGTTTTTTGCCCTACCCTGTCGTTCCCCCGCCTTGAATTTGGCCTGGCATCCCCCACATCCCTTTTTCAGCACAGGAGAGTTCTGTGTAACAAATGCGGTTCTTTGGTGATGATCTCAAGCATTGAACTCCGGGCAATGACTCGCCGATTGTTCGACGCGTTGAGCAACGCACTGAATACTCTGAGCAACACAGTGCGACGCCACCATGCCAAAGCAATCGGGTCAAAGCGCCGCCATCGCCCTGGGGGCGAACCGCGCGTAAATTTTTACCGGCAGCTGGAGCAGCGCAAAACCTGCACCCAGCGTGCCAACTACTTAAAAAGTTTTATTTGGTAAAACGACTCCTCGTCTATGTACCAGCGGCCCGAAATTCACCGGGCCGTTTTTTTTGTGTCAGATATTCGCTGCGGAAGTTAAACTAGCCGATCAGTCTTGAGTCCTCGCCGATACAGCATTGCGAGCCAGACTCTTACATTCAGCGAAAATCAAAATCTTATGTGCCCTATGCTTAGCCCACACACCGCGCAAACCCACAATGTCTGGCCGGGAGTGCGCCGATGAGCTTCGTGCCGGGACAACGCTGGGTTTCATCTGCCGAGCCTGAACTAGGCCTGGGTACCGTGCTTCGCGTGGAAGGCAGGCATGTGCAATTCGTCTTTACCGGCTCTG
>CBDUOG010000141.1:0-2881 GCA_965368785.1 uncultured Gammaproteobacteria bacterium
CCGGTGTTATGCCAGGGCAGCGCACTGCTCACGAATAAAACCAGGGCAATCAGGACAGTCGATTTAGGAAATTTTAAAGCCTTGCGCAAAAACGGCTCATAGCCAGCCATCAAATAACGGGGCAGGGCATGTTCGCTTTCGTCTTTGAAATCACCGCGAACCCAGTAGCCCATCAACACCGGTACCAGAGTAATCGCCAATCCTGCAGATAAAGCCATGGCCCAGGTTTTAGTCCAAGCCAAGGGCTCAAACATACGGCCTTCCTGTGCTTCGAGTACAAACACCGGCAGAAATGAAAATGCGGTGATTAGCAATGAGAAAAATAAGGCCGGACCGACTTCTTTCGCCGCATCACCGATGACCTGCCAGTGTTTAGCTCCGCTGGCGCGTTGGCCGTTGTTGGAGCGCGAGTAGTTTTCCAAATGCTTGTGCGCGTTTTCCACCATTACAATTGATGCGTCGACCATCGCGCCAATTGCCAGGGCAATACCACCCAGGGACATGATGTTGGCGTTGAGGCCCTGCACACGCATAACAGCCAAGGCCATCAAGACACCTAGCGGCAGAGAAATGGCGATCACTAATGAAGAGCGAAAATGCCAAAGGAAAAGGGCACAAACCAAAATAACAACCAGCAATTCTTCAAAAAGCTTCTCACTTAAGTTTGTAACGGCGCGGTCAATCAGTGCTGATCGATCATACGTCGTCACGATCTCCACGCCTTGCGGCAGACTGCTGCGCAGGTCTTCAATTTTCTTATGAACGGCTTGAATGACTTCGTGGGCGTTTTCTCCATCGCGCATCACCACAATGCCTCCAACCGCTTCGCCTTCGCCATTAAAATCTGCGATACCGCGTCTGGCGGCTGGCGCAAAACGAACTTGCGCCACATCGCGCAAGAGCACCGGTACGCCGGAGCGATTGACGCCGACCGGAGTCAACGCAAATTCGTCTAATGATTTGATGTAGCCAACACCGCGGACGATGTATTCGGCTTCGGCCAACTCGATGGCGCCAGCGCCGGATTCCGCGCTTGACTCTCTGATGGCCTGAATCAACTGCGCAAAGCTCAAGTTGAATACTTGCAAGCGCAGAGGGTCGACTACCGCTTCATATTGCCGGACAAACCCGCCCACGCTGGCAACCTCGGCTACACCCTCTACTGCCTGAAGTTCAAAGCGCAAGAACCAGTCTTGCATCGAGCGCAGTTGCGCTAAATCGCGACCACCGCTCCGATCGATCAATGCATATTGATAAACCCAGCCTACACCGGTGGCATCGGGCCCGAGTTGCGGGTCGATACCCGGCGGCAAATCATTGCGTAATTGCGATAAATATTCGAGTACACGTGAGCGCGCCCAATACGGGTCGGTTCCATCGTCAAATAAGATGTACACAAAGCTATCGCCGAACATAGAAAACCCGCGAACCGCTTTAGCATGTGGAACCGAGAGCATCCGCGTGGTGATCGGGTAAGTAATTTGATCTTCAACGATCTGCGGCGCCTGTCCGGGATAGCTGGTGCGAATAATTACCTGGGTATCGGATAAATCCGGAATCGCATCCAGAGTCAGGCCACGCACCGCGATGATGCTGGCCACCGACAGCAAGGCCGCAACGACCAGCACGAAGACGCGCTGATGCAGTGACCAATCAATCAGGCGATTAATCATGATCGTGTTCCGACGATGTTTCGGAGTCGTTATCGCGTTGCGCTTCGACGCCGGCGTGGGCCGCGTGCTCGGCGCTTAACCGTGCTAATCCCGAACGAAGGTCGGCTTCCGAGTCGAGCAGGAACTGACCCGACCGAACGATCCGCTCACCTTCTGAAACGCCCGAGCGAACGCCGTAATAATCTCCGGAACGTGCGCCCAAGTTGATTTTTCGAACTTCAAAGCGAGTAGGCGTTGATTGCACAATGACAAAGGCGCCATCGGATTTACGAATGACCGATTCCACCGGCACGCGCAAAACATTTTTGCGAGTGGGGCCTTCGATATGTGCATCGACCCATAAGCCTAAGGGCGGCGCATCGCTGCTACGGATCGCAAAGCGCACACTAATCGCCTGAGTTACCGGATCGGCAATTGGTACGACATAGGACGCTGGAGCCATCCAGTGTGAGGACTCATCGCCCTTCAGTGAGAAATGACCTAACTTTGCCGAGCCGATGCTGCTCAATTGGCCAGGCAGAAGTCGTGCCTCAATCCAAACGCGGCTGGTTGATTCAATCTCGAATAAAGGCATGTCTGCTGTGACGCGTGCGCCTTCTATAACCCGCAAGTTGCGCACAATGCCGCTGGTCGGCGCGCGCAGCGGTAGACGACGACTTGATTTACCTGCTTCAATAACGCCCTGAATGTCTGAATCGGCGACGCCAAGTCGGCGCAAACGCGCCCGAGCCGCATCTGCAGAGTCGCCGCCAAGTAACATTTCTTCTTGTGCCCGCACCCAGTCTGGCGCATACAGCTGCGCAATTACCTGACCTGCCTGCACGCGCTCACCTTCGGCACGAACCAATAAGCGTTCGGCCCAAGCGTCAACCCGCACACTGACCTGAACTTTGGCATTGGCATCGGTAACAACCTGAGCGGGCACCCGAACAGCGGGCGCGATGTCGGCACGGTCTACTTCAAAGTAACGGACACCGAGCGCACTTACCGCGGCAGCGGAAACCTCGACGCTTGATCCTGCCGCATCATCAGAAGCAGTAGCAGGTGACGACACACGCTCCACCAGATCCATGCCGCAAATGGGGCAAGTGCCGGGCCCATGTTCCTGAATATGCGGATGCATCGGACAGACCCAGATACTCGATGGCGGCGTAGCCTTGAGGGCGACCGTGTCATGTTCGCTGTGAGCATCTTCCATCGGAAGGCTG
>CBDUOG010000142.1:0-2873 GCA_965368785.1 uncultured Gammaproteobacteria bacterium
CAGCTGGGCAACTGGCCATCGTTTGCGGGTATTGTTTTGGGGGCCGACCGGCTTAGCGCATTGATGCTTGTCGTGATGTCGGTACTCAGCCTATTCGCTTTGGTGTATGCAAGCGGCGGGTGGGACCAGCGGGGGCCGCATTTTCATGCCTTATTCCAGTTTCAGATGGCGGGGCTGGCCGGCGCATTTCTAACCCACGATATTTTCAATCTGTTCGTATTTTTCGAGGTCTTGTTGATTTCGAGCTACGGTCTATTGCTGCATGCCAAAGGGGATGAGCGCCTGAAGCGCGGCATGCACTACGTCGTGTTTAATCTGACTGCATCAGCACTGTTCCTGGTGGGTGTGGGGCTGCTTTACGCAATGGTCGGAACTTTGAATATGTCCGACTTGGCGCAAAAAATTGCGCAGGCACCTGCCGGGGATGTTGCTCTGATTAAGGCGGCTGCGTGGATATTGCTTAGCGTGTTTTGTATTAAGGCAGCCTTATTGCCGGTTTATTTCTGGTTGCCTAAAGCGTACTCGGCGGCTTCAGCTCCGGCGGCAGTCATTTTTGCGATCATGACCAAGGTAGGTATCTACGCAATCATCCGCGTGTACGGATTGCTGTTCGGATCTGAGGCGGGCTTGCTCGCCGACTTTGTTTGGCCAGTATTGCTAGTCGCCGGATTGCTCACCATCGTCGTCGGTGGATTGGGCGCGCTGGTTGCTAAGCGATTTCGCGCGGTTGTTGCCTATCTATTGATTTCATCTGCAGGCTTTTTGTTTGTCGCAATGTCCATGAATACGACGGACGCACTAGCCGCCGCACTGTTTTATTTGCCGCACACGACGTTTGCAGCGGCTGCGATGTTCTTGATTGCCGATTTTATTAAGCGCCATCGTATTCACGCCGGTGATTACTTAAACAACATCGACCATCTGCAGAGGCGCGATGCGTTGGGTTTTCTGTATTTGATTGGCGCCGTGGCTATGGGGTCCTTGCCGCCGTTAAATGGCTTTTTTGCCAAGCTCACCTTGCTCTCGGCGACGCCCTTTGATGGCAATGGCGCTTGGGTTTGGCTAATCGTTCTGGTCGGGGCATTCTTGAGTTTGGTGGCGCTGTCGCGCGCCGCGTCACGCCTGTTTTGGCAATCGCCTGAATCCGAAAGTAGCGACGCTTTGATTGCGGCGCCCGCCCTGGTCGAGCGTGGTGCGATTGTCGGTTTGTTGTTTATATTGATAGCGATGAGTGCATTTGCGCAGCCGATCATGAATTACGCCGATCGTGCAGCGGCACAGCTAAAACAAACGGATGTGTTAATTGAAACGGTATTAAGCAAACAGCCATTAATTAATTCGATACAGGAGGTGCAAAAATGAGTCGCATTCTGCCATCACCTGTAATCAGTTTTGTCATCTTGGTGTTTTGGCTTTTGGTAAACGGCATAAGCGTCGCGCATGGATTGTTGGGCGTATTTCTTGCGATCAGTATTCCGGTGTTCACCCGGCGGGTGAACCCAGAGCGGCCGATAATTCGCTCGCCGATTCGTATTGCACGGCTGGCGCTGATCGTGCTCTACGATATCGTCAAGGCAAATATTGAGGTGGCTTTGCGCATTCTCGGCCCTCAGTCAAAAATTCAATCCGACTACATTTGGATTCCCCTAGATATCCACTCGCCTTACGGTATCGCCAGTTTGGCTGGCATTATTACGATGACTCCGGGTACGCTCTCTGCCGATGTGAGTGAAGACAGGCAATGGTTACTGGTTCATTGTTTTCATGTGGTCGATAAGCAAGCGGCCATTGCCGACATTAAGGGCCGCTATGAAAGGGCACTGATGGAGATATTCAGATGATTCAAATAGTGCTTCCCTGGGTGATTGGCGGCTTTTGTATTGCGATGCTGTTCAGTGTTGTTCGACTGCTGGTCGGCCCGGCCGCTATAGATCGCGTGCTGGCTCTCGACACGCTCTATATCAATATATTGGCTTTATTGGTGTTGCTTGGAATTGAGCTCAATAGCGCCATATATTTTGAAGCGGCGTTGGTTATCGCAATGCTGGGCTTTGTCGGCACGGTCGCGCTATCTCGATATCTATTACGCGGCGGAGTGGTTGAATGAACGCTATACCGGTATGGGCCGATTTTGTTGCTGCCATTCTGCTGGTTTTCGGCATGTTGTTTGCTCTAGTCGGTGCGATTGGTCTGCTCAAACTAAAGAATTTTTTGCAGCGCCTGCATGGGCCGACCAAGGCATCAACGCTGGGTGTTGGTTTGGCGCTGATTGCGTCTCTGATTTGGTTTTGGTTTGATGGAAGTGGCTACTTCGGGCGCGAGTTACTAATCACCTTGTTCGTCTTTATAACTGCGCCGATTAGTGCCCATTTAATGATCAAGGCCGCAATGCATAGTGATCCCAGCCTGCGGCCGCCTCCGCAGGGTCCGGTTGATAAACAAGTTAATTAATATTTTGTCTTTCGTTCCTATTGAGTAAGTAAGACCTGCTGGGGCGAACAGTGATTGTAAATCGTTTGAGACGAGCGCAAAGGAGCGTTAAATGAGTATCAGTCGAATTGGGCTTTTCGTTGTATGTGTGTTGTCGGTTGTTGCTCTTCCGCTGCATGCGCAGCAAGAGCTAATTGCTCAGGACGAGTTGGCTGAAATCGTTGCAAAAAAACTGCATGGTGATCGCACCGGTGCTTGTTTTGCCGTTGCTGTCGTTCAGGCTGAAAGCGTTGTCACGCTCATCGATTGTGCTGATCCGAAGAAGAAGCGCGCGATCACGGTTGATAGTGCGTTTGAAATTGGTTCGGTGTCAAAAACCTTCAACGCGACATTACTGGCGTGGTTGATTGAGCAGGGCAAGCTGAACATCGATGACCCGTTGC
>CBDUOG010000143.1:0-2851 GCA_965368785.1 uncultured Gammaproteobacteria bacterium
CCCGTGACAGGCCGACCCGCACGCCACCAAGTTTCCGGCCGCCGATCTTAATCGGCATGGTGGCGTCGATGAGCTGCCTATTTGATTGAAAATGCAAACCATCTGCCAGACCGGCTTCGTATGCCATGGCGTCTTGCATCTTTTCACCATAGGTAGCAACCTGGCCGCTGCCGTCATGGATGATCTGGCCTTTTTCGTCAAATACGATGATATAGATAACATCCGCCTGGCGCAGCATCACCCTTGTGTGCTCACCGATCTCGCTGAAGTCCATGTAGTACATCGGGTTTGTCAAATTTTCGCTCAACTGACGAACCAGAGTTTCCGCGCGACGCCTTAAAGCGTCCTCAGACAGGCGCGTCATCGATGTGCTCACCGATTGTGAGATCGATTCAAAACCAGAATTCGTACGGACAATCAAATATGAAAAAACAGCTGCCATCAACGCTAGGGACGCCAACAGCCATAGCAGCATTTTGTAGCGCATGCTTAGCCGCAAGATCATTCGATTGCCTCGCGCAACTGCTTGGATTCAAGCTGCAAGCCTTTGAGCTGCCGCCTCACGTCATCTTCAGCATCCAAAAAAGCGGTTGTGCCGAAAAACCGCCGCAAAGCTTCAGACGCCGATGGATCATCTTTAGCTTCTAACAACACTTGCCGAAGCCGTTCGGCAACGCGCTGGTCTAACTTTTCGGAAATCAGCTCAACGGCACGCGGGACTTCTTGAGTCTCGGTCAATATACGCAGGCGACTTTGATACGGCTCGCGACCGACAACTTCTATCTCCCAGTCGATGTTGCTGAATGCACCCGCATCAACCAGACCACGCTCTACCCACGCGGCAATATTGCTTTCGGTGCCCGCAAACACATAACCAACGCGGTCCTGGCCGGGACGATCGAACGGCGTGGGCAAAATTTCCAACTCCAAATTTTCCTCACGAATTGTCAGCGCGGGCAACAAGTACGCACTGGTAGATGCCGAAGATTGAAAGGCAATACTGCGCCCGCGAAGTTCTTCGATCTGGGTGATCGGGCTGCTGTCGCGTACGAAAATAACACTATGATAATTACTAACGCCGTTGCGCTGGGTGACCAACAATACCTTCGCATCGGCTTCCTCAGTGAGTACCAACGCGGTGCCTGCGGTTTCGGTTACCCAATCAACTCGACCATGCTTCAAATACGCACGCATTTGCGCCCGATCCCGGGCCATCAGCACGCGACCTTCTTTTATTCCAACGTCAGCCAGTTTGCCAACGACATAATCGAGTAGCGGCTTGATTTGTTCGTAGTGCTGCTGCGGATCATCACTGATACGGCCCACCACCAAGACGCCCTCTTCGGCGCGCAACGCGGTACTCGCTAACAACATGCAAACGCATGCGATTCGAACCAAGCTACTGTGAATGCCGTACAAACCCACTGAACCCCCTCGCCGCAAGATCGCGGCCATCAAAGACTACCTGAAACGACCAGGCTTGTGCAGCAAATAAGGGTCCGGGCAGCATTTTTATTTGTGCAGCGCAAGACGCGCCATGCGCTGAGCATCGGCCAAGATGCCGCGCAGCATACGAACTTCGCGCTCATCCATGCGCGCCTTCAAGAACAGACGCCGCAGCCTCTGCATAACGACCTCGGTATCCCGGCCCTTGTGAAAATCGATGTCGTGCAGCGCCTGATCCAGGTGGCCGAAAAAACCCTCAAATTGTTCAGCCGTTGCCGGCAGCTCGTCGGATCTGCTGCTCTGAACAGGCGGGCTGATTACCTGCTGCATGGCAGCCAATCTCAACTCATAGGCGATTACCTGGACCGCCGCGCCCAAATTCAATGAGCTGAAATCAGGATGGGTAGGAATACAGATGGATGCATGACAGAGCTGCAACTGGGCATTCTCCAGACCAGTACGCTCCTGACCGAACACAATGGCTACTTCCTGCCCACTTGCGATCATTGGCCCCAGTTCGTCGACCGCCTGCCGCGGCGCTAACTCAGGTAGTCGAACCGATCGATTCTGGGCCGTCGTGCCCAATACCCAATGGCAGCCTGCCAATGCCTCGTTCAAACTGGAAACCACGACCGCCTCATTGAGCAGCTGATCGGCCCCGGCCGCCCGAGCGTAGGCATCGGGATGCGGAAACCGCTCCGGGGCCACCAAATAGAGCTGGCTAAGGCCCATATTTTTCATGGCCCGGGCAGCCGCACCGATATTTCCCGGATGCTGGGTTGCGTGTAGTACAAAACGAATTCGATCAAGCATTGTTCACCCGTAGAGCCTGTGTATCTGGTATCCTTCGCGCCCTAGCAAGCCTTCGCTGCTTGCACACGCTCTTCATACAACTTGCGGCCTTCGGGCCACCTTTTTGGACAGGAATCATGCAGAAACCGGTCGTTAACGTCATGGTAAAAGCCGCAAGGCAGGCAGGAAACGTGCTTATTCGCAACGTTGCCCGCCTTGAGCATCTGCAGATCATCGAAAAAGCCAAGCAAGATTATGCCAGTGAAGTCGATGGCATGGCGGAAAAAGAGATCATCAAAGAGTTACGACGGGCGCACCCTGATTATGCAATTCTGGGTGAAGAGAGCGGCGCCTCGGGTAAAAGCCGCTATACCTTCGTCATCGATCCGCTCGATGGCACATCGAATTATCTGCGGGGATTCCCGCATTTTTGTGTGTCGATTGCACTGGTGGAGAATGGCGAGCCAACCGACGCAGTTATATTCGACCCGATGCGAAATGAATTGTTCACTGCCAGCAAAGGCAATGGCGCTTTGCTCAATGATAAGAAATTACGGGTGACGGACCGACGCGATCTGAATGGCGCGAATATCATCACCGGTTTTCCGCCGCG
>CBDUOG010000144.1:0-2809 GCA_965368785.1 uncultured Gammaproteobacteria bacterium
CAGCGGCGAAACCAGCGGCGAAACCAGCGGCGAAACCAGCGGCGAACCCAGCGGCGAAAGCTAAGTCAGCCAGTAAAAAATAAGCCGGGCGAACCCGGCTTGATCTGCCAGTGAGCTCAGCGCTTAGCTGTGCTCATGTTTGGGCGCACGGGGATCGGCATCGCCGGACTCCAATTGGTCTAGAAAATCGACTGCACGGCGCATATGCGGAATCACAATGGATCCGCCGACAACTAATCCGATGCTAAACACTTCGAACATTTCCTGGCGTGTTATTCCCGCTTGTTTGCATTGCGCTACGTGGTAACTGATACAGTCGTCACAACGCAGCACCATCGACGCCACCAGCCCGAGCATTTCTTTGGTCCGCACATCTAATGCCCCGGCTTTGTAGGTTTGCGTGTCCAACGCAAAAAAACGACGAACGACTTGATTGTCTTCAGCCAGAATGCGCTCATTCATCTTCTTCCGGAACTCAGTAAATTCTTTGTTGCGGTCGCTCATTCCTGCACTCCCAGCAAGGGCATTAATTTGCCCTGACGATCCAACGCAACCAAATCGTCAAAACCACCGATATGGGTATCGCCAACAAACAGTTGCGGCACTGACGTGCGTTTTGCCCGATCCATCATGTTCTGCCTTTGGGCTGGATCGGTATCCACTCGAATCTCTTCGCATGCCACGCCTTTGTTCTTCAAATAGTTCTTGGCCGCTACGCAATACGGGCACACTGCGGTGGTATACATGGTGACAATCGGCTGGCTCATTAATTACTCCGTTCTTTGAACTTGCACGACCACTATGGGGTCGAAGGTTTAAAATACTAGTACCTACTCTTTGTTTTGCCACTCAATTCGCCCAAACTTCGGATAATTCACCACTAATTTACAACCCGACGTCCTTTCTACGGCATTCTAAGTCCTATGCTCAAGCTCAGTCTAAAACCGCTTTTCGCTATCGCCGCGACCACCTGCCTGCTGTTTTTTAGCGCATCATCAGGCATTCAGGCCCAGAGCCAGAGCTTGCCGCAAATCGGATCTTCCGCCGAGGCGGTCATTTCGCCCGCCGAAGAGTCTCGCTATGCCGAATATCTGGTTCGCGAGTTTCGACGACTCGATATGCTGGTGGAAGATCCACTGCTAGAGTCCTGGATGCAAGACATGGCTTTTAGTTTGGCCGCTGCAAGCGATAAACCGGACAATTCCTTTAGCTTTTTACTGCTGAAAGATCGACAGATTAACGCCTTCGCGACGATCGGCGGTGTGATTGGAACCAACGCCGGTCTGATCTTGATCTCTGAGCGTGAGGACGAGGTTGCCGGGGTGCTTGGCCACGAAATATCTCATGTCACTCAGGCCCATGTTCTGCGTGCCTATGAGCGCGCCAAGAAGAATCAATTACCGATTCTGCTCGGGATGCTGGGCATGATCGCTATTGCCGCACAAAGCGACAGCAACTCAAGCGATGCTGCTATAGGCACGGCGATCATCGGCGGCCAAGCCCTGATGGCGCAGCTCATGATCAATTACACCCGATCAAACGAGTCTGAAGCGGACCGCATCGGCATCGGCGTGTTGCATCGTGCCGGCTACGACCCGGAAGCAATTGCCGATTTTTTTGAACGCATGGAGCGAGCAAATCGCGGTAACTCAGGCGGCTATCAAATCCCGGATTTTCTGCGAACCCACCCGGTGACGAGCACGCGCATTGCAGAAGCACGCGCGCGCGCGCAGAAGATTAAAAATGAGTCGCAGCCGACGGCGCAATGGACTGCCGGTACAAATCACCCGCTGTTGGGCAAAGGCATAAATCTTGATTTGGAGTCTCGCGCTGACCGGCCGGATGTTTATTTATGGGCCCGTGAACGCTTGCGCGTATTGAGTGCCGATAACCCTGCGGTAGCGGTGCTGGAGTATAAGAAAATTGCCGAAGCCAGTGATGATGGGCTTAAAGACGAACAGAGTTACGGCTTGGCCCTGGCCATGATCGCTACCGGTAAAGGCGAACAGGCGCAGCAGCAGCTGGAAAAGCTGCTTTCAAAACACCCGGGGCAGCTTTGGCTGCGTTTGGCTCGCGCCGAGGCGCTGCACCAAAACGGCAAGTCCGCCC
This sequence comes from uncultured Gammaproteobacteria bacterium, assembly GCA_965368785.1. GTDB lineage: Bacteria > Pseudomonadota > Gammaproteobacteria > Xanthomonadales > Xanthomonadaceae > Silanimonas. The sequence continues at coordinate 2,110 of CBDUOG010000144.1, forward strand.
AGGCGACCTCCGAGTTTGACGCGCTGCTCCAGCGTTACCCCAACAACAAGAGCATTACACTGACCTACGCCGGCGTACTCAATGAGATTGCTACCACGGCCTCCGGTCGCCGCGCACAGGAGATCCTGCGCCCCTTGTTGGCGGCCAGTAGTAGTGACATTACCTTCCAACGTCGTTTTGCTCGGGCCAGTGAACTCGCCGGGGACACTACGCGTGCGCGCGAAGTCTGGGCCGAAGTCGCCCTGATGCAGGGGCGCGCAGAGGACGCGCTGAATCAGCTGGAAGCTCTGAAAAAAATGGAAGACCTGGATTACGTGCAACGCTCACGCATAGAGGCTCGCATCGCAACAATCATGCCTTTAGTGTTGGAGCTGCGTAAACGTGGGATACGGGCGCAAGACCAGGGTAAGAGCTAAGTTAGGCTTAGACTTTGTAATGCCCGTGTCATATAAAGGGGATTCAATTCACTTTCAGCTCAACAAAGGAAGCGGAGCATGGCGCTACGAATTCTGGTCGTAGACGACGAACCGGCTATTTTGCAGATGGTGTCTTTCGCCTTGCGTAAAGCCGATTTTGAGGTGGTCACTGCGGGCGACGCCCGCGAAGCGCGCGCGGCGCTGGTCGACCAGTTACCCGACCTGGTTTTACTCGATTGGATGTTGCCAGGCACAAGTGGTCTGGAGCTGGCCCAATCGTGGCG
>CBDUOG010000145.1:0-2686 GCA_965368785.1 uncultured Gammaproteobacteria bacterium
TCCAGATCGGCGCGCTCACACAAATCGGCCACATCAATAAAACAACGCGCTTTACGTGCATCCACTAGGCGTTGTGCATCGCTGTGACGAAAGCCATTTATTTCACGCAGACCCAAGCGCAATACCAGGCCGCCCGGTGTTTTGTCGTTAACCGGTTCGAGTGTTGAGTCCCAATCACTAAAGCGCACATCAACCGGCCGCACCGCAATACCATGACGCCGCAGGTCCTGCGTAATCTGACTCGCCGAATAAAAGCCCATCGGCTGTGAATTTAATAAGGCACAGGCAAACGCTGCCGGTTCATGGCACTTCAGCCAGCAACTGACATAGGTGATTAAGGCAAAACTGGCTGCATGCGATTCGGGAAAGCCGTAACTGCCAAAGCCTTTAATCTGTTCGAATACGCGCTCAGCAAACTCTAAGCTATAGCCACGCGCCAACATCCCTTGCGTTAAACGCTGCTGATGTGGCTCCAAACCACCCCGACGTTTCCAAGCCGCCATCGAACGCCTTAGCGAGTCCGCCTCGCCCGGCGTATAGCCGGCAGCAACCATCGCCAGCTCCATCACCTGTTCTTGAAACAAAGGCACACCCAGCGTGCGCTCAAATACGGCCTTAAGCGCCGCAGACGGATAGGTGACCGGCTCCAGGCCTTGTCGTCTGCGCAAATACGGATGCACCATGCCACCTTGAATTGGCCCGGGGCGAACAATGGCGACTTCAATCACCAAGTCATAGAAGTTTTCCGGTTTAAGACGCGGCAGCATAGTCATCTGCGCCCGCGATTCAATTTGAAACACGCCGATCGTGTCGGCTTTTTGGATCATGGCGTAGGTCTGTGGATCTTCGGCAGGAATGGTCGCCGGGCTCAGTGCCCGATGACGATGTTGCAAAATCAAATCCAGCGCTTTGCGCACGCAGGTCAACATACCCAGCGCTAAGCAATCAATTTTCAGCAGACCCAAGGTATCCAGGTCATCTTTGTCCCACTGGATAATGGTGCGATCAGGCATCGCTGCATTTTCTACCGGGACCAAACTATGCAACGGCGGATCGGAAATCACGAAGCCGCCTACATGCTGCGATAAGTGACGCGGCATACCCAACAGTTCGCCGACCAGACTGCGCAAGCGCTTGATCACCGGACTGTCCGGGTCAAAACCGCGCTCACGTAAGCGTTCATCACTGGGCGGCTTATCGCTGTAGGAACTGATGGTACGACTAAGCTGGTTAATTTGATCGATCGACAGCCCCAATGCACGCGCCACATCACGCACCGCGCTACGCCCCCGATAGCTGATTACCGTGGCCGCCAGAGCCGCCCGCTCGCGACCATAGCGCTGATAAATATATTGGATAACTTCTTCGCGTCGCTCATGCTCAAAGTCGACATCAATATCCGGCGGCTCGTTGCGTTCTTTGGAAATAAACCGCTCAAACAACATATTCATTCGCGCCGGATCAACCTCGGTAATACCCAGCGCAAAGCACACCGCTGAATTGGCAGCCGAGCCCCTGCCCTGACATAAAATGTGGCGCTCGCGTGCAAAACGCACAATGTCATGCACGGTTAGAAAATAGGCCTCGTACTTCAACTCGGCAATCAGCACGAGCTCTTTCTCAATCAGTGCCCGAACTTTATCCGGCATACCCTCTGGCCAGCGCCAGCGCGCACCCTGCTCGGTTAAATGACGCAACCAGCTCGTTGGCGTGTGTCCATCAGGCACCAGTTCATGCGGGTAGCTGTAACTGAGTTGCTCCAGGCTGAACTCGCAGCGATCGGCAATACGCAGTGTCTCTTGCAATAAATCGATCGGGTACGTTTTCTGTAATAACTCGCGATTACGCAGGTGGCGCTCGCCATTTTGAAATAAACGATCACCCGCTTGATCTACCGTGCAGCGAAAGCGCAATGCGGTGAGCACATCCTGCAGGGCCCGGCGCCGGCGCACATGCATATGTACATCACCGGCGGCGACAGCAGCAATCTCAAATCGCTCCGCCATGCGCATGCAACGATCTAAATGCTGCGCATCGCTTTGTAATCGAAACAGACCAACTGCTAACCACAGCCGTTCATCAAAAAGTTGTTTAAGCCACTGCATGCATTCAAACGAATCATTCGCGGTAGGCAGCCACAACACCAGCACGCCGGGCAATGCATCCGACAGATCGCTACGACACAGCTGATACTCGCCTTTTTCAGAACGCCGCCGGGCAGTACTGATCAGAGCACACAGACGTTGATAGCCCTGTTTGTTTGAAGCAAGCAACACCAGTTTTGGTCCATCGGATAATTGCACTTCGGTACCGATGATTAACTTAAGCCCGGTTTCTTTAGCCGCCTCATGCGCGCGCACAATGCCCGCCATCGAACATTCATCGGTAATTGCTAAAGCGCCATAACCTAAGTCACGTGCCCGCTCGAATAATTCACGTGCAGTCGAAGCACCCCGGCCAAAACTGAAATCAGACAAACAATGCAACTCGGCGTAATCCGGCGCCCTCATGCAAACCATCCATGCAGCATGTAGGGCCCTTGCTCTCCCACCGGACAAAACACCCAGGCCTGTTGGCCGCTACTGGTTTGCACAATGTAGTAATCGCGGCGCACGTCATCGCCATCCCACCAGCCGGTTTCCAGACGTTCGGGGCCACAAAACGGCAATACGTTTTCACGCCCGAA
>CBDUOG010000146.1:0-2666 GCA_965368785.1 uncultured Gammaproteobacteria bacterium
GTTACGTTGCGCTTCTATCTCGCGCTGCTGTGTCGCCAGCTCTTTAAGTTCCGCGCGCACACTGGCCAATTTATTCAGCGCCTGAGCCTCTTTGTCCGATTGCGCAGTAACACCGCAAGCGAAAAGAGCCAACAAGGCACCGATACAAAACACATTCAGCTGACTTCGCACGCTCGCCCCTATGCTTTTTGCAGCAAACTGCGGCCGGTCATAGCATCGGGACGCTCTATGCCCAACAGATCGAGCATCGTCGGCGCAACATCTCGTAAAGCACCACCAGCGCGCAGGGCGCCGGAAACACCACAGGCAACGAAGGGCACAGGGCCAACGGTATGCGCGGTGTGTGGCTGGCCGGTTTCAGGATCACGCATCATTTCTAAGTTGCCATGATCCGCAGTTACCAACATCACACCACCGGCGCGCTCTATCGCACAACGCACCTGACCCAACGCCTTATCGACCGCTTCCACCGCGGCGATCGCCGCCGGCAAACTACCGGTATGCCCGACCATGTCCGGATTGGCGACATTACAAATAATTGCGTCAAATTTACCGGAGTCGATCTGCGCGCAGAGTTTTTCACTGAGCTCCGGCAAGCTCATTTCCGGTTGTAAATCGTAAGTAGCCACTTTGGGTGAAGGGATCAGAATGCGTTCTTCACCAGCCACGAGATCTTCGGCGCCGCCTGAAAAGAAAAAAGTGACGTGCGCGTATTTTTCGGTTTCAGCAATACGTAGCTGCTTACGGCCATGCTTCGCCAAAACCTGAGTTAATGTGTCCTGCAAACTATCGGACGCGAAAGCCACTGGCGCTTTAATTTCTGATGAGTATTCGGCCAGGCAAACAAAACGCGACAATTTGGGCACGGTGCCGCGATCGAAGCCATCGAAGTTGTCGCTGACCAAGCTCGTCGTTATTTGCCGCGCTCGATCGGCGCGAAAATTCATAAACACAAAGGCATCGCCATCGCGCACCGGCTGAGCTGCGCCGATGAGACTGGGCGAGACAAACTCATCGTTCTCGTTGCGTGCATAGGCTGCATCGATGGCTTGTGCCGCACTCGCATACGCGTAAGTCGCTTGAGCATGAACCACGACGTTATAGGCTACGGCAACTCGCTCCCAGCGCTGGTCTCGATCCATTGCATAGTAGCGGCCACTGACCGTGGCGATTCGTGCGTTGCCTAGAGCCTGGCATACCGCCTCAAGTCGTTCCAATGAGGGCATTGCCGAGCGCGGCGGCATGTCCCGTCCATCCAGGAACGCATGCACCTGTACCGATTCAACACCCTGCTGTTTAGCCAGATTCAGCATCGCAAACACGTGCGACTCATGACTATGTACGCCGCCCGGCGATAACAGGCCCATGACGTGCAAACAGCCGCCCGACTGCTTCGCCGCAGTACAGGCTGCGACAAGCTCGGCGTTGGCAAAAAAGCTGCCATCTTCGATAGCCGCATCGACCCGGGTCAGATCCTGATACACGATGCGCCCCGCACCGATATTCATATGGCCCACTTCCGAGTTGCCCATCTGCCCATCCGGCAGACCGACATGTCGGCCTTCGGTATGGATCAGGGTATGCGGGCACCCGGCAAGTAACGCCGCCCAATGGGGTGCGTTGGCCTGAGCAATGGCGTTGTCAGCCGTTTCTTCGCGGTGGCCCCAGCCATCCAATATGAGCAAAAGTACGGGCTTACGGTTATTAATTTGCATGACCTTCGATACAGTGACTAAGTACACCTGCCAATTTTAACGGACTAATCCATAGTTGGCGTTACCCACCAGACTGGGTCCGGCTGAAACTGGAGAATTAGTATGAAGAATACCTTGTTTATCCTTGCACTCGTGATTGGCGGCAATGCCTATGCCGGATCCGAGAACATATCGCAGGTCTTTGGCGCGGTAAAAACCGAAGCGGGCAAGACTTATGGCTCGCTTGAAACCGTCAATGGCAGCGTTCTGGTCGCAGAAAATGTAAGCGCGCGCTCCGCTGAAACGGTCAATGGCAGCATTACGATTCAAACGGGCGCCAAACTCGGCTCCGCCGAAGCGGTTAATGGCAGCGTAACGGTCGGCGATGGCGCTCAGGTCGATTCCATCGAAACCGTCAATGGTGCAGTGCGCATCGGTGATAAAGCCAAAATCGGCTCGGTCGAGTCGGTCAATGGCGCTGTGCGCAGCGGCACCGATGCAAGCTTTAGCGGCAGCATTGAAACGGTCAACGGCGCCATTCGCTTATCCGAAAATAGCGTCGCCGAAGGCGACCTGGAAAGCGTCAACGGGCATATCTATCTCGATGCCGCCACTTTGAAGGGCAATATTGAGAACAGCAATGGTGATATTACGATTGCCGAGAATTCGCGGGTTGCCGGAAACATCCATGTACGCAAGCCGCAAAGCGCTTGGTGGAATTGGGGTAAATCAAAGACACCGGTCATTACCATTGGCGCCAATGCGGTTGTCGAAGGCGATCTCACGTTTGAACGTGACGTGACATTATGGGTACATGACAGCGCCCAGATTGGTTCGGTCGTTGGTGCCACCGCAAAAAAATACAGCGGTACGAAACCGCCCAGCGAATAAGTCCAGCGCAATCGTTACAGCTTATTAACACCAGGCTGTCGTAGAATCGGGATCTGCCTTACTTGGAGATCCCGATGCACC
>CBDUOG010000147.1:0-2574 GCA_965368785.1 uncultured Gammaproteobacteria bacterium
AGATGCTCAAATCTCTGCGTATCGATCGCAACAACAGTGGAGCCAAGCGCAAGCGTCGGCTCTGGCCATGGATTGTTGGATTGGTGCTCGTCGCGGTGATCGGCTACGCCTTGTTCGCCGGAAAACCCGCGATCGTGGTAGAAACCTTCAGCGCGCAATCGGCCGCGCAAGCGGGCCCGCGATCGATTCTTGATGCGTCTGGCTTCGTCACGCCGCGCCGCATTGCCACGGTGTCATCGAAGGTCACCGGCAAAGTCGCTGAAGTGTTAATTGAAGAAGGGCAGCGCGTTGAGGAAGGGCAGCTGCTGGCGAAGTTGGAGACCACCGAAGCACAGGCACAAGTCGACTTGCTGCAATCGCAATTAGTCTCCAGCCAGTCGCAACTGGCTGAAGCGCTCACGTTACTCGATCTGGCGGAGCGTAATTTAGCGCGGCAACAAGAACTGCATGAACGTGCACTGGTCGCGACCAGCACATTGGATTCGGCACGTTCGGATCGCGACGCAAAGAAGGCCCGGGTGAACAGCGTGCAAAAATCGGTCAAGGTCGCCCAGGAGCAGCTCGATGTCGCAAAGATCGGTTTGGTTAATATGGAAATTCGCGCGCCGTTTGCCGGCGTCATCGTAGCGAAGGCCGCACAGCCAGGCGAAATGATTTCCCCGGTTTCGGCTGGCGGTGGATTTACCCGCACCGGCATCGGCACCATTGTCGATATGGATTCTTTGGAAGTGCAGGTCGATGTCAATGAAGCGTACATCGGCCGCGTGCAATCGAAGATGGCTGTTGATGCCGTTCTTAACGCTTACCCGGACTGGAAAATTCCCGGCGAAGTGATTGCCATTATTCCAACGGCTGATCGCAGCAAAGCAACGGTCAAAGTGCGCATTGCGTTAAACAGCAAAGACCCGCGTATCGTCCCGGACATGGGCGTGCGGGTGAGCTTTTTAGAATCGGTAGAAGTCGCGGCCGCCAATAGCGCCAACTTCTGGATTCCACAAAAGGCCGTGGTTGAGCGCGACGGCAGTCAGTACGTGTTCTTGTTTGATGACGGCAAAGCGGCGCAAACCGAAGTTAACATTGCCGAACGTCAGGGCTCTGACGCGTTGATTAACTCCGGGCTCAGTGACGGCCAACAAGTGATTCTCACTCCGGCCGATTTAGTCGACGGTGCTGCCGTGGTGGCAAAGGAATAATCTGATGTCGCCGGCAAATGCATCCGCGCTGGTCGAGATCGAAGGTCTCACTAAATGCTATGAGCGCGGCAAACAAAAAATTGAAGTGCTGCATAACATCAATCTCAGCATCGGTGAGGGCGAGTTCGTTGCGTTGATGGGTCCATCGGGATCGGGCAAGACCACCTTGCTTAATTTGATTGGCGGTATCGACTCGCCCACCAGCGGAATACTCAAAGTTGGTCACGAACGGATTGAATTATTCAGCGCGAATCGCTTGGCTAAGTGGCGTGCGAGCACCGTGGGCTTTATTTTCCAAAGCTACAATTTAATGCCAGTACTGACCGCGCAAAAAAATGTAGAGCTGCCGCTGCTGCTTACTGAATTCAGCGCCAGAGAGCGCGCCAAGCGTGCACAGATTGCCTTGCAGCTGGTGGGTCTGGAAGATCGCGCAAGCCATAAGCCCAATGAATTATCCGGTGGCCAACAACAGCGTGTGGCGATTGCGCGCGCCATCGTATCGGACCCGAGCTTGCTGATCTGCGACGAGCCGACGGGTGACTTGGATCGCACCACCGCCGATGAAGTACTGACCTTGCTGCAAGAGCTCAACCGCGACTTCGGCAAAACCATCATTATGGTGACCCACGATCCTAAGGCGGCAGAATACGCCGGTCGAATCGTGCATCTGGATAAAGGCAGCTTGGTTCAAGAAGGGCAGGAGCACTAAGGTGAAATACGCCGGCTTAGTTTGGGCAGGGCTGTGGCGTAAGAAGCTACGCACGATCCTGACGATACTGGCTTTATGGGCAGCATTTACCTTGCTTGGTCTGTTGCAGGCGGTGAACTCATTGTTCTCTGGCGCAGCTGATTTCCTCGGTGCCAATCGGGTAATTGTTCAGGCCAGCACCAGCTTTACCCAGCCCTTGCCGATGCGCATGCTGCCGCAGATTGAGTCGGTACCCGGTGTGAGCGCGGTATCGCATTCGCAATTTTTCGGCGGGATCTACCAGGATGGTCGCAGTTTCTTTCCGCAGTTTGCAGTCAATCCGCAGCGTCTGTTTGATACCTATCCGGAATGGACGCTGTCGCTGGATGAAAAGCGCATGTTCACGTCCACCGCCGATGGCGCGATCGTCGGTCGAAATCTGGCCGATCAGTACGGCTGGGAAGTCGGCGATGTGGTGCCACTGAACTCCTTTATCTGGACCCGGGCCAACGGCTCCCGACTATGGGAGTGGCGCGTTGTGGGGATCTTTGATGGCGTGAATGAGGAATGGCAGAAACGCGCCAACTTGATGTATCTCAATTACGCACAGTTTGACGAAGGCCGAAATCCCGGTGCGCGCGGTCTGGCTGGTGTTTTTGCGGTCCGCGTAGACGACCCGAATCGTATCGGTGA
>CBDUOG010000148.1:0-2222 GCA_965368785.1 uncultured Gammaproteobacteria bacterium
TCTTATGATTGAAAAAATCAGTACTCGAACGCTGCTTAATCAACTGGCCGATGGCGAAATCGAAATCCCATTAACGCTTGATGGACTACTCGATCAATTTCGAACCCGCGCTTTTGGCATTTTCCTGCTGATCAGTGTGCTCCCGGCGTTTGTCCCGCTCCCGGCTGGTGGTGGGGCAATCACCGGTCCTTTGTGCATCGTTCTGGGCCTGCAAATGCTGTTCCTGATGGCCCATCCGTGGCTGCCCAAGCGCATATCAGCCAAACATATCAATCGCTCTCACCTGAAAAAGTTGCGTGATCGCTTTTCGCCGTGGCTGTTCCGACTGGAAAAGATCAGCCGCCCGCGCTGGGAAATACTGTTTGATAATCTGGCAGCGCGACTATTTAACGGTGCAATGATTTTGATTCTGGGCATCTTAATTGCGCTACCGATCCCGCTAACCAACTATCCCTTCGGCTTGATTCTGCTGGTCTATTGCATCGCAATGATTGAGCGTGATGGAATCGCCCTGAGCATTGCATGGGTTTTGGGCCTTGCTCAAATCGTCTTTTGCTGGCTTTTGCTCGACCAGATGATCGTATGGGTTAGCGCCTGGTTCGCGTGAGTTAGGAAAACAACGAACCCATATCGTCGGCGGACATTGGCCGACCTAGCCAGAAGCCCTGTCCCAAATCACAGCCGCGCTCTCGCAAAATAGAGTGTTGGCCTTCGGTTTCGATGCCCTCGGCAACTACGGTGATACCCAACGAATGCGCCATAGCGATGACCGCCGAGGTCAACGCCAGGTCATCAGGATCGCGTAATACGTCAGCGATAAAACTACGATCAATCTTTACGCCATCCACCGGCACCCGACGTAGGTGACTGAGCCCACTGAAGCCTGTTCCAAAATCATCGAGCCAAACTTTGACGCCAGTTGCACGCAACTTGGTCAGCAACACACTAGCTTGAGCCTCATCACCTAAGACTGCGGTTTCGGTTAACTCAAGATGTAGCTGCTCAGGCCTCAATTTAGATTGAGCCAAAATTTTAGCAACCAAGTCAGGCAATTCACTGGAGCGCAATTGACGTGGCGAAACATTGACCGAGATAAATGGCGCTGCCCCGGAATTACAATTCCACAGCGCTGCAGCCGCACAGGCTTCCTCGAGCGCCAATCGACCCAGGCCCTCGACCTGACCCGACTGTTCGGCCACATCAATAAACACCGAAGGTGAGACCAGACCGAGTCTCGGATGACGCCAGCGCATCAATGCTTCAGCGCCGACCACCCGCCCATCGGCCAATGAAAACAGCGGCTGATACATCATCGATATCTCACCGCGCTCAGCAGCGCCGCGCAAGTCATGCTCAAGCTGCATGCGGCGTTCGACTGCTTCGTCCATCGCTTTACTGTAGTAGCGATAGCAGTTTTTGCCTGCCACTTTTGCCTGATACATGGCGATGTCGCCACTCTTAAGTAACAAGCTCGCCGACTCAGCATCGTGCGGAAAAATAGTGATGCCGATGGATGTGCCAAGAAAGACCTGCCGCCCGTTGATGATCAGTGGTCTTTGTACTTCATCAATTAACGACTCGGCCAATCGACCAGCAGAATGATGAATGTCGGAGGATGAAAACAACACCACGAACTCATCGCCGCCCAGACGCGCTACTTCAACCAAATTACCAACCAACCGATCACACACCATCCGGATTCGCGAAGCGATTTGAACCAATGCATGATCGCCCGCTTCATGGCCCATGGTGTCATTGACACGCTTAAAATCATCGAGGTCGACGAACAACAATGCCAGCTCGCCGCTCGCGGCCTGCTGTGTTAACAGACGCGACTCTAAAGATTCCCGAAAGCTCAAGCGATTGCCCAGCCCGGTCAAGGCATCGACATAGGCTAAACGACGAACTTCCCGCTCATGTTTGGCTACACCTTTGCTCATCCTGGAGAACGCCCGGACTAGATCACCGATCTCGTCATTTCGATTCGATTGCAGATGTACGTCTTCATAACGCCCAACTTCGACCATTTCTGCAGCAGAAGATAAATTCCGTAGAGGAATCAAAATTTGCCGGCGCAGCATGATAATCACCAAAACGCCTAGAACGATGAAAATTGCAAATGCGATGAGCAACGACTGTACATGCTGTGTGGCGACTAAAGAGAGCCGTTCCGTTAGTTTTGATTCTAGACTCTGCGATGCGGCAACCGCGCCGGCCCGTGA
>CBDUOG010000149.1:0-1902 GCA_965368785.1 uncultured Gammaproteobacteria bacterium
GGCTGATATTGGGCGCTGAGCCGCTGATAGGCGCGCTCCAACTCGTCTTCGCTGGCGCGCTCGCTCACGCCCAGCACCGCATAGGGATCCGGCCCTTTGCGCCGCCACAACTCGGCATCAAAGACGTGGCCGATCAACAGACCCAGAATTCCACCTGCCGGATGTCTGAGCAACAACCAGCCGGCAACAAAGCCCAGTAGCTTTCCGTACCATCGCGTTCTATTTGCCATGCCCACTCCCACTCTCCTGCGCCGCATACCATTGAGCTAAGGCTTGAATATCGCCTGCCTGCAGACTGTTGGCAATGGTATTCATCGGCGCGGCCTTGCGTGCCCCGGATCGATAGTCGTTCAGGGACTTCTCCAGATAAGTGCCATCCTGGCCATTCAAATGCGGAATTCCCAGGCTCGGGCTGTAGCCCGATTCGCCGTGGCAGGCCACGCATAGACCCAGCTTATCGGGCCGTGGCAAATCGACCGCGGACTCCGGGGCAGGCGCAGAAGGCGCAGAGGACTCAGCCGAGCAGGCCATGAATAGCGCACAAGCGCATAAAAAAAGCAGTTTCAATCTCATTCGCCCATTTTAGCCTGAGCCTGACATCGATGCTCGGATACAATAGAGCTTTTCGGGGATATCAGTGAGCAGCACGCTACATACATCTGATCTCGACCTGCCCTTGCTGCATCGTGGCAAGGTGCGCGACGTATTCGAACTGGGCGATCAGCGCTTGCTGATGGTAGCCAGCGACCGATTGTCGGCATTCGACGTGATTCTGCCCGATCCGATCCCCGGCAAAGGCGAAATGCTGTGCCAATTATCGAATTTCTGGTTCGCAAAGACCGCGCATCTGATTGAGAACCATCTCACCGGAGAGGACGTCGCCGGCGTGCTGCCCACCGGCACCGACCCCCGGTTATATGTGCGCCGCTCGGTCGTCACTAAGAAACTACGCCCGGTTCCGGTAGAAGCCATCGTTCGTGGATACATCATCGGCTCGGGCTGGAAGGACTACCAACACAGCGGCCGTGTGTGCGGAATCGAATTGCCCGGCGGCTTGCGTCAGGCTGACCGCTTACCGGAACCAATCTTTACGCCATCAACCAAGGCTGCAGTTGGCGATCATGATGAGAATGTCAGCTTTGATTCGATCGTTGAGCTCATCGGTGGTGATCTGGCCGAACAAATCCGGTCGGCCACCTTGCGCATCTACGCGTTTGCCAGTGCCTATGCCTTGCAACGCGGCGTGATCATTGCCGATACCAAGCTTGAATTCGGACTGGATGAAAACGGAAAGCTTCTGGTGATGGATGAAATGCTGACGCCAGACTCCTCGCGGTTCTGGCCGGCCGACGAATATCGCCCCGGCATCAGTCCACCCAGCTACGACAAACAGTTTGTGCGCGACTACCTGGAAACGCTGGACTGGAACAAAACAGCGCCGGGGCCGGGCTTACCGGGCGAAGTGATTTCCGGCACCCGCGCGCGTTATGCTGAGGCCTTAAAGCGAATCGCAGATATTCATTTCGAGTGATGGGGAATTTGCCATGAAAAGTGCCGAACAGTGGCTGCACGAGTATTCGAGTAGTCACCAGAACATTAGCAATCAACGCTTCCACTTTATTTGTGTACCGGCGATTGTCTGGTCGGTGATTGCCGCGCTTTGGACAATTCCGGTACCCGAGCATCTATTGCGGCCCGGTGCGGTTGCCGCGCTGATGGTTGCTGCCGCTCTGGCATTTTATTTTCGTCTATCCAAATCACTGGGGCTCGGATTAACCCTGCTGTTCGGTCTGGCGCTGTTGAGCTGCTGGTGGCTTAGTAACACGCTGGGCACAATGAACCTGCTATGGATCGCCATTGCGGTGTTTGTGGTGGCCTGGATCGGCCAATTCATCGGACATC
>CBDUOG010000150.1:0-1880 GCA_965368785.1 uncultured Gammaproteobacteria bacterium
CCTAACTTAGCCGAACCGATAATGCTTAATTGACCGGGAAGGAGTCGGGCTTCAATCCAAACGCGGCTGGTCGATTCGATCTCAAACAAGGGCATGTCCGCCGACACACGAGCGCCTTCAATGGCTCGAAGATTGCGCACAATGCCGCTGGTCGGTGCGCGAAGGGGCAGACGACGACTCGATTTGCCCGTCTCAATAACGTTTTGAATGTCCGAATCGGCCACGCCAAGTCGCCCTAAACGGGCCCGCGCCGCATCTGCAGAGTCGCCGCCGAGCAGCATTTCTTCTTGTGCCCGCACCCAGTCTGGCGCATACAGCTGCGCAATCACTTGACCAGCCTGCACGCGCTCACCTTCGGCGCGAACCAGTAAGCGTTCGGCCCAAGCATCAACCCGCACACTGACCTGAACTTTGGCGTTGGCATCGGCGACCACCTGAGCGGGTACCCGAACCGAAGCTGAAATATCCGCACGATCCACCTCGAAGTAGCGAACACCCAGAGCGCTTACCGCAGCTGCGGAAACTTCGACGCTTGATCCTGCCGCGTCATCAGAAGAAGAGGTAGCTGAGGACACACGCTCCACCAGATCCATGCCGCAAATAGGGCAGGTGCCCGGCCCATGCTCTTGAATATGCGGATGCATAGGGCAGACCCAGATTTCCTCCGCATCGCTTGCCGATAAGGACTGATGCTCTCTATGAGCGTTCGACTCCGCGGACGATTGCTGCGGGGATTCGCAAGAGGCCACCGCCAGGGCCGCGAGAATAGTCGCAACTAACAAAGATGATTTGCGCCAGAAAAACGTATCCAGAGTGGCTTTCATAAAACAATCCTCAAAGTGCAATACGCCGCAAACGCAGCGCGTTCATAGCGATAGAAGGGGTGGGGAGTTCCGTTCACGTCAATGCTTGTGCGGTGGTGAGCCGGAGTCGTCGTGATGCTCGACCCGCGATTTAGCTTTCTTGTCACCTTGATCGCGATGATCGTGGCTGCTGTGGTCGTGTGCTGGCTCAGAGTTTGCGGGGCCTTCAGTGTGATCGCGATGGTGATCATGCGTCTCGCCGCCACCGTGTGCGTGACCGTCACTGCTGGCAACCCATTGAGCGTAGGCTTCCGCATCCAAATCAGGTAGTCGTGCGATAAAAGCGACCATATTCCAAATATATTGGTCTTCCATGCTCACGCCCCAAGCCGGCATGCCGCTGGCTTTGATGCCGTGCTTAATCACCCAAAACGTACGCGCAGGATTTTTCGCGCCTACTTCGCTGAGATTTGGCGGAGCAGGGTACATGCCTGTGCTCAATTCAGTTGCGCCGATACCTGGTGCTAAATGGCAGGAGGCGCACATGGCCGCATAATTTCCGGCGCCCGAGCGAATCTGCACGTCGGAACTTAGATCAGGCACCTCAATTTCAGAAAGGCGCCTGGAAATGGATCGTTCTCTCGCGGTTTCAATAAGTGAGTGCGTGAGTGCTGAGTGTGGCTCATCAGCTGCAACACTGATGACTCCGGAGTAAATCGTTGCTAATCCCAGTGCTAGCAGGGCCACTAGAATTAAGAGCAGACTTTTGACAGTTTTCATGGTGACACCTATCTGAAATTTGCCAACACGCGCCACAACCTTCGGTCTGTGAGCAATACGTGCGATGGCACTTTGTTTTCAGGATAGGATTTGGAGTATCCGACTATTACAAACAACCCAGTTTGAGAATCTGGCGTGGTAATTGATAGTCATAAATGCCGAGCATTCTGGATTCTCCGAAATCCACTTGAGGCAGGCCTAGCTGAATACGGCCCATAATGAGGCGGACGCCTCGTTCGGAGAATTAAGCAATGGGAGGTCGCGTAGCGGGCAAGGCGTCGCTCGCTGCATGCCCGG
>CBDUOG010000151.1:0-1818 GCA_965368785.1 uncultured Gammaproteobacteria bacterium
TTGGCCGGCCTGGCTTATGGTCAAACAGTACTGGCAAGAGCGGTCGAAGCGGCCGGCCTGAGCTGGGATGCGCGCGAAGCGCACTCAGCGGTTTACGATGCGGAAAAAACGGCTGCACTGTTTTGCGAGATCATGAATCGCTGGAAGAAACTCTCCGCATTGGTGGCTGAATAGGTCATGCGCTGGACTGGGATTACTCTCGCAGTTTTGCTCAGTGCCTGTGCACACGCGCCGGTAAAGCACGCCAGCACCGATGCACACGCCTTTTGGACCCGGAATGTTTACACCATAATTTCGGAACAGGCCCAGGCCGGAGATTGGCTGGTCATTCGCGGCTATAAAGCAACGGACCAATTGGTTGTCAACGCAACGAATATGCCGTTCAGCCATGCGGCAATTATTGACTTGGCCAATGACCGCGTCATCGAATCTGAGCAGCCACGTGTGCACGCAAGCAAGATGCACGAGTTTATCGATGAGGCGCACCATGTAGTGCTGATCCGACCGCGCTGGGCCAATGAGCAAACCCGCGAGATCGCCGTTCAAAGCGCAATTTCTACGCTTGGCAAACCCTATGATTTGTTCGGAACCATCGGCCTAAATGCCAAGAACGCATACTACTGCAGCGAACTCGTCGTCGCGGTGTATCAGCCCTGGCAGAGCGATCAAGACAAGATTCCGCGCATCATCAAGCCCGGCGATCTGCATCGCTGGGGCGAAGTCGTGTTTGATTCAAAACCACGCCCTAACTAGGGCTACGCACTCTCTTTTTCACTGGGTCGCACTTTCGTAAAGCTGCGCCAGATGCCATAGAAGCTGATCAATATCCAGCAGACTTGAATAACCACGCCGGATAAATTGAACTTGTACAGCAGGGAAATCAGCATTGCGCTGGACCCGACAATGTTGGCGATTTGGTAAGGCAGTCGATCCGGCTGAAGTTTGCCGGCCTGCAGGCCCAGATAGCCCGCCAGAATAATAAACACACCAATTAGTCCAACGACGTCATGCCATTCAATATTGGCCATTACTTAGATCCTCGGCGCTGACGAACTACTTCAAATAAGGCAATGCCTGTGGCCACGGAAACATTGAGACTCTCCATGTCACCGGGCATTGGCAACTTAGCCAGACCATCACAGGTTTCGCGAGTCAGTCGGCGCATGCCCTCGCCTTCACTACCGAGCACCAGTCCGATGTTGCCTTTCAAATCGATATCGTAAATTTCAGCCTTTGCCTCGCCATCCATTCCGTACAACCACACACCGAGCTCCTGCACCTTGCGCATTGCACGCGCCAGGTTGGTTACCCGTACCAGGGCAATACGATCGGCCGCGCCGGCGGACGTCTTGCGCACTGTCGCCGTAACTGAAACGGCTTTGTCCTTGGGAATGATGACTGCAGTCGCATTGGCTGCGGCGGCGCTACGCAGACACGCACCCAAATTATGAGGGTCGGTAATGCTATCGAGAATTAAGATTAGGGCCTTGCCGTTGGCTGCTTCAATCAGTCCGGGTAATGCGTCTTCGTCCAAGGTCTCGGCGGCTTCATAACGCGCGACCACGCCCTGGTGACGTACACCGCCGGACATGCCTTCGAGCGCCTGGTTATTCACTTTGCGAACTGCGATACCCAGATCCAACGCTTCGTTCTCAATTTCGCTCAGGCGTGGGTTTTTTGCCCCCGCCTCAATCAAAACTTCCCGAACATGCTCTGCATCGTGCTCAAGCGCTGAAGCCACTGCATTAATGCCGGCAACCCAACGTGAGGTTGAACTTACGCCCATGGTTTATTTTTCCTCTTATTAACTTTTGGCTC
>CBDUOG010000152.1:0-1808 GCA_965368785.1 uncultured Gammaproteobacteria bacterium
GACGTGGGTTATGCATTTTTAGCTGATTACTGCGGCAAAGGCTTTGCCAGTGAGGCTCTGGATTTAGTACTCAATCATGCTCATAAAGAACTAGGCAAACGAAAAATTGCCGCCATTACCGACCCTGGCAATGCGGCTTCTATTAAAGTTTTGTTGAACAAACACTTTATATTTGACCGAACCGTTCAAAGCGCCCCGAACGCCACTGAGCTCAATCTGTATATACGCGATCTGAGCAAGACCTAAGACCCTGATGTCTGCGCGCGCTCAGCGATGGTTTGCGCCACTTTATTACGCAAGTATGCTGGCTCAACCAACTCAGGCCTTACTCCCGCGTTTTTTTCAAACCGCGCTTGCGCAATTCGGCACAAATTAGCGGCGCTGGGCAAAGCCTGCGGCTGACAGTCACTTAGTTGCGCGCGTAATTGTGTTGCAAGCAATTGATTGTCTGCAGAAAATCCCGTGCCCACCCCGATAAATGAATCGGCGCCCAGAAGGGTCTTTATCATTTCTGCGGTGTCGCCAACATCGCTGAGCTGTTCGCTGCAAAGTGCGTTGAGCTGATGATCAACATCCAATTGATAGGCACACCAATACACCTGCCCCATCCGCGCGTCGATGGCGGCTAGAATTTTTTGACCGGGCTGTGCCTGTGCCTCTGCTGCAAGAACGTGCAATGTGGACGCCGGCAGCAACAACAGATTCAGTCCGAGGGCGATGCCCTGCGCCAAGCCCAATCCTAGTCGCACACCGGTAAATGCGCCGGGGCCTACGCTCACAGCGATCGCGTGCAGATCGGTACGGGCAAGATCAAGCTCGACCAAGACTTCTTCGCACCAGGGCAAGGCAAGCTCGGCATGACGCCGCGGCACCACGTCGTGGCGCAATGCCAAACGATCGCCGCTCATAGCAGCGATGGAACATGCTTCGGTGGTGGTTTCGATGGCCAGTAAGTTCATGGGGCTTTATGCATTGCCTGTATCGGTAGCCGCGGGCTGCCATAATTCAACGACCGCACCCTCCGGGTCCACGACATATCCGAACTTTCCTTGCTCAGATTCTTCGTAACGATCCAGCACTGTGCAGCCCTCGGCTCTTAGCGCCTCAAGCACCGCATGCAGATCGTCGACGCGCAGATTGATCATGTACGGATTCTTGCTCGGCAAAAAATACCCGGTGTCCTCGGCGAACGGAGCCCACACGCTGTAAACCTCCTCACCGCTATCGACGCGTTTGCTCCGAAACAAAGCACCGCCCCAGTCCTGTACGTCCAGATCAAGGTGCTCGGCATACCACCGGGCCAAAGACTTTGGATCTTTTGACTTAAAAAAGATTCCGCCAATACCGGTGACTCGTTTGCCGCTCATGGTTATCTCCTAGTCGTTCGGTTGAGCTGTGCCGGCAAAGAACGCCGCGACATCAGCCACGTTACGCGTACGCCGCATCGGCGGCAAACTATCGAGAAATATTTTACCGTAGGACTTTTCGGTTAGTCGTGGATCACACAGCATTAACACGCCACGATCGCGATCACTGCGGATCAGCCGTCCCACGCCTTGCTTTAAACTGATGGCCGCTAATGGCACTTGTTCATCTCGAAATGGATTCCCACCGGCTTGGCGAATTGCGTTTAATCGCGCTTCAAATACCGGGTCGTCCGGAACCGCAAACGGTATACGATCGATCACCACGACACTGAGCGCATCGCCGGGAACATCCACGCCCTCCCAAAAACTTGCCGCCCCCAATAGGACGCCATTTCCGGAGGCCATGAATTGCTCTAACAATTGATGCCGCGGTGCGGTTCC
>CBDUOG010000153.1:0-1774 GCA_965368785.1 uncultured Gammaproteobacteria bacterium
CCGCTCAAAAGCAGCGATCAATTCGCGGTGCATTTGCTGTGGATGAGCGATGAGGCCTTATATCCGGGCCGTAGTTATTGGCTGCAGTTAGGCACGCGGCGAGTTCCGGCGCAGATCATGGATATTTCCTATCGGATTGACGTCAATAGTCAGTCGCACGAGGCAGTCAAGGAGCTCCATCTCAATGAGGTGGCGGTGGCAAAAATTCACACGGCCGCAGCGATTGCCTTTGATGAGTTTAATCGACATGCCGCATTAGGCAGTTTCATCCTGATTGATCGCAGCAGCAACGCGACTGTCGCCTGCGGCACCGTGGACTATAGCTTGCGCCGCGCCGAAAACGTGCACTGGCAGGACTTTACCGTCGAGGCCAGCTCGCGCGCTGAGCAGAAATTCCAGACGGCAAAATGCCTTTGGTTCACCGGTCTGTCCGGCTCGGGCAAATCGACCGTTGCTAATGCGGTGGAAAAGCGTCTGTTCGCAATGGGTAAGCACACCTATATTCTCGATGGCGACAACGTTCGGCATGGCTTGAACAAAGATTTAGGTTTTACCGATGCGGACCGGGTAGAGAATATTCGCCGGGTAGCAGAAGTCGCACGATTGATGACCGATGCGGGATTAATTGTGCTGGTAAGTTTTATTTCGCCCTTTGCCAGCGAGCGGCAGATGGCGCGCGAACTGTTTGCGCCGGGTGAGTTCCTTGAAATATTTGTGGATACGCCTTTAGCCGTGTGTGAACAACGCGACCCGAAAGGACTCTATGCCAAAGCACGCGCAGGTTTGATTCCAAACTTTACCGGCATCGGATCAGCATACGAGCGGCCGGCAAACCCGGAGTTGCATCTGCACACCCAGGAACAACCGGTTGAGAACTTAGTTGAGCAAGTGGTTGAGCGACTTATTGGCAACGCCGGCTAAGCGTTTTTGCGAATCGAAGCGCGGAGTCCGGGCTGTGATCGAAAAATAGCGAGGGCTCAGTGAGTTCAAGTTCGAGCAACTTGGGGCCTTGGGCTGATGGCAGCAAATCCACACGCACATAAGCCAGGCTTGGACCCGGAATGTTTTCTAGCACGCGCATCGCCAGAATGAGTTCGGCTTCGCTGGGCGTGCGCGGAATAATTTTCTCCGGCGCAAATAAATGGCTGGTTGCTTCTGCATTGCGAGTCAGCAACGGCCCCTTGCGGATGGCATGGCTGAACAATCCGTCAAAGAAAATCAGTGCCGTTTCACCCAGCTCATCAACTTCGTGTAGGTACGGTTGAACCATTACGTGATAACCCGATTGTAAGAGCGCGCGGGCATGCGCAATGGCTTCGGGGCGCTGGTCTGCGGTAAATCGGCGGCAGCCTTTCGATCCGGCGCCAACGGTTGGCTTTACCACAAACTCGTCGTGCTCTGGGATGCTTTGCGGATCATCGCCGGGGGCCAGAAAAACCGATTCGATGATGTCGATACCGTCGCGCTGTAAGTCGGCCAGATAACGCTTGTCGGTATTCCAGCGAATGATGCTGAGCGGATTGAGTAGTTTTGAGACTTGATCCACGCGCTCGCACCACGCCAGAAACTCAGGTAAGCGCTCCGTATAATCCCAGGTGGAGCGAATAATGACCGCGTCAAAATCCGACCACGGCGCCTTCGGGTCATCCCAGCACAGCACGGTATGCTCGACGCCGATTGCCGTAAATGCCGCCTTCAGTGGTTCCAAGTCTTCGTCCAGAGGAATCGCGGCGGCGACGGTGGCAATTGCAATTTTTGTCATTGCTGTTCCTGT
>CBDUOG010000154.1:0-1735 GCA_965368785.1 uncultured Gammaproteobacteria bacterium
GGCGTATCAATCACCAAAGCCACTAAAACACCGACCACCGCGATCATGAACCAGAACGGCACCCGTTCGGGCCAGGCTTTAAAGCTGAAATAGCGGACCCGGCTGACCATTAATAAACCGCATGCCACGGCAACCGGCATGGCATAAAAGCGCATGGTTTCGCCGCTGACCCCCAGATCGACAAAAAACCACACGAAGCTGATCATCATGCCGGCCGCCGCCGGACTGGGTAGACCGATAAACCATTTTTTGTCGGCACTGCCGGCTTGAACATTGAATCGGGCCAGACGCAGTGCGGCACAAGCCATATACAAAAAAGCGGCGGCCCAGCCGACCCGACCAATGGCGACGCCCTCAAGTTTTAAATTGACCAGCGCCCAGTGATACATCACTAAAGCCGGGGCCATACCGAAACTTACCAAGTCGGCCAGCGAATCGTATTGAACGCCAAAAGCACTACTGGTCCCGGTCATTCGGGCCACCCGCCCGTCCAGACCATCAAAAAACGCAGCGGCGATTACCGCCAGACAGGCATGAGCATATTGACCATTCGCTGCAGCTAAAATCGCGTAAAAGCCGGCGAACATCCCACCTGTGGTGAGTAAGTTCGGCAAAAGATATATGTGGCGACCGCGCTTAGACTCTTCCATAATGAATCAGACTCAATGTACAGATACCTCAGTTTAGCGTGTTAATGGGAAATTGGATGCCCAGCCGTATAATCAATGAGAATCGCCACCTTAAAGCGTAGGAGCATCACATGAAATTTCTGAGTGCCATTGTCCTGGGCCTGATGTTTGCGGCCGGCGCCCATGCGCAAAGCACAACGGTCTATACCTGGGTTGACGCTGACGGCGTGCGCCACTATTCACAGCTGCCGCCAAGCAGCGGCAAATACCAGGAGCGCTCAGTGCGCAGCGGTACCAGCGGTCGGACGGACGTACCGGCCAGCAGCGAAGGCGAGAGTCTGTCTTGCCGCAATGCACGGATAAATGCGCAGAATCTGGCTGATCCGGCAACCCGCCTGATGATTGATCGGGACGGAGATGGGACGCGTGAAGTCATGAATGACGCCGAGCGCAAACAAGCTCTGGATCTGGCCGAACGACAGGTTAAAGCGTTTTGCACCGTGGCCGGTGAAGGCGAAGCGTGAAGTTTTTCCGCGGGCTGCTGGTGGTCGCATTGATCGCAGCAGCGGGCGTTTGGTACTTCGATCAGTACGAGGCGGAGCAGGCCGAAAAACTAGCCAGAGCCGAGCAAGCGCGAGCTGAGCGCGAAGACGTGCAGACCCTTTACCGCTGGGTCGACGCAGACGGCGTTACCCAGGTCACCCGTGAACCCCCGAACGACCGCGATTACCGCAAAATCGAGTTCGACCCGAAGCAGAATGTGATGCCGGCCAATCCCGATCCGCAAATAGAACCGGCAGATTCAGGCGATTAAGCGCCTAAGACGGCTACAATAGCTGCTTTGAGCCCGTTGGATTGTTGTTATGCGTTTGTCGCAATTTCACCTGCACACCTCCCGTGAAACCCCCGCCGATGCCGAAGTTATCAGCCACCAGCTGATGCTGCGCGCCGGGATGATTCGTAAACTCGCCGCCGGCATTTACACCTGGAGCCCGTTAGGCCTGAAGGTGCTGCGCAAAGTCGAACAAGTCGTGCGCGAAGAAATGCAGCGGGCCGGCTCGATCGAGGTACTGATGCCGTCGATCCAGCCGCAGGAACTATGGGAA